>JANMYG010000806.1:0-2548 GCA_031381865.1 Betaproteobacteria bacterium
CAATGGCGCGCGGCGCGCCGCTGGCAGCGCGCTGTCGGCCCAGGCAATGCAGGTCACGTGCCGATGCTTCCGGCATCGATGCCGGGGCGCACTGGGTAACGATCGGGCGTCGACCGCGCCGGACGCAGTGCGGCGGACTCAAGCGGATAGACTCCCACCTGTTTGCGCCGGTTTGCCACGACCCGCCTGTGCGCAAGCCTTGGCCGGGTCGCCACGGCGGCCACAGGCGCATTCTTGAATCCACCACCTTGGAGAAGCAGACATCATGGAAAGACAACGCATTGCCATCATTGGATTGGGTCGCATCGGCTCGGCTTTCCTGCGCCAGATCATCAAGAAACTGAACGCGGGCCTCGAAATGGTCTGCGTCGCCGAGTCGGCCGATACCCCGGGACGGCAGATGGCGCAGCAGGCCGGCATCAAGGTCTGCACGCTGGACGAAGTCGTCGCCATGGGCGCCGGAATCAACGTGATCTTCGAACTCACCGGCCTGCCGGAAGTACGGCGCGAACTGCGGGAAAAGCTGGTCAACAGCAACAACCACGAAACCGTGATCGCCTCGGAATCCGTGGTCCGGGTGATCTGGGCCCTGATCAGCGACGGCGCCCTGCCCGTCATCGCCGGACGGCCGACCGGTTATTGACGGCTTGCGGGCCCCCAGGCCCGCCCGTTCATTCGCGCAGGACGATTTGCGCCATGTCGCGATCCCGCGGTTTCCGCTGTGCGGCATTACAAGCCGGCGGCAGCACGGCGCTCTTATGGGGTGATGGCGCGCAAAGCTGGCTTTTCGATCGCGGCGGCGTGGCGAGCCACCGCTTCCCTACCCGGGTGACAGGCAGGGACGACCGGTCAATCCGCCAGGAGCGCCGCCACTGCGCCGACAACGGCCGGCGGCTGGTCGACAACTTCGATCAACGTCGTCAGCCGTTCGCCGGCCATCTCTGCTGCTGCCTCGTCGGCCGCATGCACCATGGCCAACTGGTCCCCGGCCTCGACGCGCGCGCCCAATCCCACCACGTCGGTGAAGCCGACACGGTGGTCGATGGTGTCGCTGGCCTGGCGCCGGCCGCCGCCGAGTTCGATCACCAGCAGGCCGATGTCGCGCGTAGCCACTGCATGCACCCAGCCGCTGCGGGCCGCAACGACGGCGCGTCGCACGGTCGCCATGGGCAAGTAGTCGGCGGCACGTTCGACGAAATCCGCCGGGCCGCCCAGGGCCGCGACCATGCGCGCAAAACGCCCGAGCGCCGTGCCATCGGCGAGCGAACGGTCGACTCGCAGGAGCGCCTGCGCCCGGTCCGGCGCCAGGTTGCCGAGCACCAGCATTTCTGCAGCCAGCAGCCGCGTGACCTCCAGCAAGCGCGGCTCGCGCCGCACACCGCGCAGGAAATCGAGCGCCTCCTGTACCTCGACCGCATTGCCGCAGCTGTGGCCGAGCACCTGGTTCATGTCGGTGATCAGGGCCCGTGTGGGCAACCCGGCGCCATTGGCCACCGACACCAGCGACTGCGCGAGTTGCCGCGCCATGGCCGGTGTATCGGCAAAGGCGCCGTTGCCGACCTTCACGTCGAGCACCAGCCCCTGCAGTCCGGCGGCGAGTTTCTTGGACAGGATGCTGGCCGTGATCAGCGGGACCGACTCGACCGTGGCCGTCACGTCACGGATCGCGTACAGCCGCCGGTCGGCCGGCGCCAGCTCCGCGGTCTGCCCGATGATGGCGCAACCCGCGCCCTGCAGCGCGCCGCGCAGCTGGTCGACGCCGGGCGCCGTCTGGTAGCCCGGGATGCTGTCCATCTTGTCGAGCGTGCCGCCGGTGTGGCCGAGTCCGCGCCCGGAGATCATCGGAACGAAACCACCGCAGGCGGCAACGATCGGCGCCAGCATCAGGCTGACCTTGTCGCCCACGCCACCGGTGGAATGTTTGTCGAGCACCGGGCCGTCCAGCTGCGCGCTGCTCCAGTCCAGCCGCTGGCCCGATGCGGTCATGGCTTGTGTCAGCGCGATCGTTTCAGCCGTCGACAGCCCGCTGAGGAAAATCGCCATCGCCAGCGCGGCCGCCTGCCCTTCGCTCCAGCTGCCGTCGACCAGGCCGGACACGAAGGCGTCGATCTGCTGGCGGTCGAGTGTGCCGCCGTCGCGCTTGCGTCGGATGATTTCCTGCGCCAGCATCACCGTGTGCCCGGGCTCAGTAACTACCGGCTGTCGGTGGCGCTGCACCAGCGCCGCCGCCGCGACCGCCACCTTCGCCGCCCAGCACCGCCTCGATGTCGTCGAGAAGGCTGCTGGCACCAATACGCAGACGCGCCGGCACCACGGCCTGCAGGCCCAGGATTTCAGCCACCAGCGAGAAGTAAGTGGCGGCTTCTTTCACGCTTCGAATCCCTCCGGAGGCCTTGAACCCGGCCCGCGTGGCGGCCACCGGATCGGCCGCGATCGCCTGCAACATGGCGCGTGCTGCCGGCAGCGTCGCGCTCACGGGTGTCTTGCCGGTACTGGTCTTGAGGAAATCCGCGCCTTCGGCCAGGCTGATCTCGGACGCCCGGGTGAC
>JANMYG010000811.1:0-1774 GCA_031381865.1 Betaproteobacteria bacterium
GACAGGTCCACACCTTTGGCGATCGCCGCCTTGACGGCGTGGGCCACGGTTTCATGCGCGTCGCGAAACGGCAGGCCCTTTTTGGTCAGGTAGTCCGCCAGGTCGGTGGCGGTGGCGTAACCCAGGCGCGCCGCGCGCTCCATGGCCGGCGCCCGAACACGGATACCGCCCACCATTTCGGCAAAGATGCGCAAGGTGTCCTTGAGCGTGTCCACGCTGTCGAACAGCGGCTCCTTGTCTTCCTGGTTGTCCTTGTTGTAGGCCAGCGGCTGGCCCTTCATGAGGGTGATCAGGCCCATCAGGTGGCCCACGACCCGGCCGGTCTTGCCGCGTGCGAGTTCGGGCACGTCGGGGTTCTTCTTCTGCGGCATGATCGAACTGCCGGTGCAAAAGCGGTCGGCAATGTCGATGAAGCCGAAACTCTGGCTCATCCACAACACCAGTTCCTCGCTCAGGCGGCTGATGTGCACCATGGCCAGGCTGGCGGCGGCGGCGAATTCGATCGCGAAGTCGCGGTCGCTGACGGCGTCCAGGCTGTTCTGGCAGACGCCTTCCATGCCCAGCGTGGCGGCGACACGTTCGCGGTCCAGCGGGTAACTCGTGCCGGCCAGCGCCGCGGCCCCCAGCGGCAGGCGGTTCACGCGCCGGCGCAGGTCCTGCATGCGTTCGCCGTCGCGCGAGAACATCTCGACGTAGGCCAGCATGTGGTGGCCGAAGCTGACCGGTTGCGCCACCTGCAGGTGGGTGAAGCCCGGCAGGATCACGTCGACGTTCTTGTCCGCCAGATCGACCAGCGCCCGTTGCAGGTCGACCAGCAGGCCGGCGATCAGGTCGATCTCGCCGCGCAGCCACAGCCGCACATCGGTCGCCACCTGGTCGTTGCGCGAACGCCCGGTGTGCAGCCGCTTGCCGGCATCACCGGCGATCTGCGTCAGGCGCGCTTCGATGTTGAGGTGCACATCCTCGAGGTCGAGTTTCCAGACGAAGGCGCCGGATTCGATCTCCGTGCTGATGCTCTGCATGCCGGCCACAATCGCGGCATGGTCCTGCCGGGTGATGATGCCCTGGTGGCACAACATCTCGGCGTGTGCGAGCGAGCCCTGGATGTCCACCTGCCACAGCCGCTTGTCGAAGAACACGCTGGAGGTGTAGCGTTTGACCAGGTCGCTCATGGGTTCGGAGAACAGCGCCGACCACGCGGCGGACTTGTTGTCGAGTTGGTTCTGGGACATAGGTGAGGAGGGGTTCGAGGGCCGTTGCCGGAGGGGTCCGGCGCGAGATCACCAATAATCGGGCCAGGAGCCCGACGCAGCGATGAAAGACACTGAAATTTTATCGACCTTTCATGAACTGGACCCGCAGGCGACGCTACCGGGCGGCGGGCGGGTGCTGGTGTTCGACGCCTGCCAACTGGGCGTCGTGTTGCGCGCGGTGCTGTTTGTCCAGGTGGTGCTGGCGGTCGGCGCGATGTTCGGCGTGTCGTCCGCGCTCGACTGGCTGGTGCGCGTGGCGGTGCTCACCGGGGCCGCGCTACCGGCCACGCTGGTCTGGTTAATCGTGGCGTGCAGCCTGAAGAACTGGCTGGCCCGGTTGCCCGAAGCCGGGCAATACGGCGTCGGATTGGTGCTGGGCGCTGTGTGTGGTGCCTATGGCTGCTGGTTGCTGGTGTTCGTGGGCTTGCTCGGGCGACCACCCTGGGTCGCCAGCGCCAGTGCTGGCGCCGCCATGGGCGCGGCACTGGTGGCGGCGCTGGTGATGCGGGCCAAGGGCCGTG
>JANMYG010000857.1:0-2738 GCA_031381865.1 Betaproteobacteria bacterium
AGCGCGGGGCATCGTGTTCACACCCGAAGAGCTTGCGGGCAAGACGCGCGAGCATCACCTCGGCTCGGAGACCGAACCCGAATTGTTCGAGGTGAAGTTCGGGCCCAACACCGTGGTTCAGCCGCATGCGCACCTCTGCGACGAGATCATCTACGTCATCGCCGGCCAGTTGATTCTCGGCAGGCCGGCCCGACCGCCCGGCCACACTGAAAGCGCCCGAACCGGACCGATGCCAATGCCAAAGGCACAGGCAAAGGCAACACAGTTCACCGAGTGTTCACCGGGGCACTGTCATTGCGGGCTCGACCAGCAATCCATCGCTGCCCCAGGGATCAGCGGCCGGCGCGGACCCACCATGTCCAGCACGACACACCCGACAGCCTGCATGCTAAGGGCGATTCGTTGAGTCCGCGCCAGCCGACTTGCCGCTTTGTTGATCTGGCGCATCGGCGCGCGTCGCACGCGGCCCGGGCGGCAGCGACCCGGCCCCGGTCACCACACGCGCGTACCGCTGAAAGCTCCAGTAGGCCCACGCCCAGTCGAGCAACACGACCAGCCGGTTGCGAAAGCCGATCAGGAAATAGACGTGCGCGAACAGCCAGAACAGCCACGCCGCGCGGCCGCTGAAACGCAGCGGCCCCAGCGGCGTGGGCAGGTCGACCACCGCCGCGTTGCGGCCGATGGTGGCGAGGTTGCCGTAGTCGCGGTAACGAAACGCCCGCGTGCCCCGGCCCGCGATGCGGCGCAGCAGGTTGGACGCGGCGCAGCGGCCCATCTGTTTGGCGGCCGGCGATACGCCGGGCACCGGCTGCGGTTCGCGGCCGGGCACGTGGCTGAGCGCCGCCGCCAGGTCGCCGATGACGCTGATCTCGGGGTGCCCGGATATCCCGAGGTCGGCCTGCACCACGATGCGTCCGGCGCGGTCGAGCGCGGCGCCAGTGTCCACGGCCAGCTGCCGGCCCAGCGGCGACGCGGCAACACCGGCGGCCCACACGATGCAGGCGCTTTCTATGCGGTAGTTTGCGGCGCCGGCCGTTCCCGAAGTCGCGCTGGCTTGCACCTCCAGCCCGCCGGCATCGATGGCGCTCACCCGCGCGTTGGTCCGTACCTGCACGCCGAGTTTTTGCAGCTGCTCGGCGGCACGTGCGCTGAGCCCCTGCGGCATGCCCTGCAGCACGCGCGGGCCGCCTTCGAGCAGGAAGATGCTGGCGCTGGCGGGGTCGATGTGGCGGAACTCGCCCGGCAGCGTGTGGCGCGCGATCTCGGCCATGGTGCCGGCCATCTCGACACCGGTGGGGCCGGCGCCGACCACCACGAAGTTGAGCCACGCGGCGCGCCGGTCGGCCTGCGGTTCGCGCTCGGCGGCTTCGAACGCCAGCAGGATGCGTCGGCGGATCTCGAACGCATCGTCCAGGGTCTTGAGCCCGGGTGCGAACGGCGCCCAGTCGTCGCGGCCGAAGTAGCTGTGGGTCGCGCCGGCGGCGACGATCAGGTGCTCGTAGGGCAGGGCGGCGCCGTCGGCCAGTCGCACCTGCCGTGCGGCAACGTCGATGCGGCTGACGTCGCCGAGCAGCGTGGTGAGATTGGCCTGGGTGCGAAACAGGTGGCGTATCGGCGCCGCGATCGCCGGCGCCGACAACTCCGCGGTCGCCACCTGGTACAGCAGCGGCTGGAACAGGTGGTGGTTGGTGCGGTCGACCAGCGTCACGTCGAGCGCGGCGCCGTGTAATGCGCGCGCCGCCGCGAGTCCGCCGAAACCGCAGCCGATGATGACAATGCGGGGTCTGCGCGCCGTCGTGGTTGGCATGCGGCCATTATGCGCAGGCGAGAATGGCTGCGCACCGCAACACACCAACCAGGGAGCGACCCGATGACCCACACCCGCTTCGCCGAGATCGGCGACCTCGCCCTGCGCTGCGGGGTCGTGTTGCCGGCTGTGCGGCTGGCTTTTTCCAGTTACGGCCGCCTGGCTGCCGACGGGCGCAACGCGGTGCTGGTGACGCATGGCTACACCTCCAGCCACCGGTTCATCGAGGACGGCGGCTGGGGTTCGCTGGTCGGCCCCGGTGCGGCGATCGACACCGACCGCTGGTTCGTGGTCAGCTCCAACATGCTCGGTTCGTCGTACGGGTCGACCGCGCCCGCGAGCACCGACCCGGCTACCGGGCAGCCCTACGGCCCCGACTTTCCCGACATCAGTCTGTCCGACATCGTGGGCGCGCAGCGGCGGCTGCTCGAGCTGCTGGGTGTGCGCGAACTGGTGGCCGTGGTGGGGCCTTCCTACGGTGGTTTCCAGGCCTTCACCTGGGGGGTTGAGCACCCGGGTTTCGTGCGTGGGCTGGTGCCAGTGGAGAGCGCGCCGCGTGCGCAGGCGCCGTTCGATGACGGCGCCTTGTTGCGGCGCCTTGCGGGCGACCCGAACTGGAACGGCGGCCACTACTACGGCAGCGGCGGCATCCTGGCGACCATGACCACGCTGCGCGAGGTGACGCTGCGGCGTTACGGGGTCGAGCAGGGCCTGCGGGCGCGTCTGGGCGACGAAGCCGCGGTGCGCTGCGAGATCACGCGCCAGGCGCGGCAATGGGCGCTGGGCTTCGACGCGCATTCGCTGCTGGTGCTGGGGCGGGCAATGAACCGCTATGACCTGACGGCCGAGCTCGGCCGCATCCGGGCGCGCGTGTTGTACGTGTTGTCGCGCACCGACACGCTGTTTCCTCCGGCACTTGCACACACCGTGC
>JANMYG010000493.1:0-5806 GCA_031381865.1 Betaproteobacteria bacterium
ACAAGGTCGACGGCGCGGTCGACGAAGGGGTGTACCAGCTCAACGCCGAGGTCTTGCCGGCCGCGCTCAAGGGCAGCGGCCTGAAGCGCGCCAGGGTCGACCCGGCCGACGACGGTGGGCCGCTGCTGGTGCTGGTGCACGGCACCTTCGTGGACACCATCAGCACCTTCGGCAAGTTGTGGACCATGCATCCGCAGACCGTGCGCGACCTGTTTCGCCACTACAAGAACCGCGTCTACGCACTCGACCACCCGACCATGGGCGAGAGCCCGATCACCAACGCACTGGCACTGGTGCGCGCGCTGCCTGCCGGCGCGCGGCTGCACCTGGTGACCCACTCGCGTGGCGGGCTGGTGGCCGAGGTGCTGGCGCGCGCCTGCGGCGGGGGCGCAATGGGCGCCGACGAGCTCGCGTTGTTCCAGGACGACAAGTACACAACCCACCGCACCGACCTGCAGGCGCTGGTGAAGATGGCGCAGGCCAAGGGTCTGAAGGTCGAGCGCGTGGTGCGCGTGGCCTGCCCGGCGCGCGGCACCCTGCTCGCGTCGCGGCGCTTCGACGCCTACCTGTCGGTGTTGCAGTGGGGCCTGCCGCTGGCGGGTGTACCGGTGGCGCCGCAGCGGGTCGATTTCCTGCACGAGGTCGCGCGCCGGCGCGCCGACCCGAGTCTGGTGCCGGGTATCGAGGCCATGATGCCCGAGAGCGCCGTGGTGGCCTGGCTCAACGGCGGCAACGAAACCATCCCGGGCGAGCTGCGCGTGGTGGCCGGCGACCTGCAGGGCGATTCGGTCGGGTCGTGGGTCAAGACGCTGCTGTCCGACGCCTTCTACTGGACCGACAACGACCTGGTGGTGCAGACACGCTCCATGTACGGCGGCTCGCCGCGCGCCGCGAGCGCGGCCAGCGCGGGCGCCAGCTTCGTGCTCGACCGTGGCGCCAAGGTGACGCACTTCAACTATTTCGCCAACGACCGCACGGTGGCGGCCATCGCCAGCGCGCTGGTCGACGCCGCTCCGGCCGACTTCGCCGCCATCGGCCCGCTGTCGTGGGCCGGCGAAGATGCCAGCGGCACACGGGCCGCCAGGGCGGTGGCGCGTTCGCACGGCGAAGCCGGCAGCAACCGGGCCGACCGGCCGGCCGTGTTTGTTTTGCCCGGCATCCTGGGCTCGAACCTCAAGCTCGACGGCAAACGCATCTGGCTCGGTTTTCGCTTCGTCAACGGGCTGATGAAACTGGCCTGGGACCCTGCCACCGCGGCGCGCGTGGCGCCCGACGGACCGGTCGGCAGCAGCTACGACGACCTGATCGAGCGCCTGGCCGACACGCACGAGGTGATCCCGTTCGCCTACGACTGGCGCCGCCCGATCGAGGACGAGGCGCGCCGGCTCGCGGCCGCCGTCGACGCCGAACTGGCGGCGCGCAGCACCAGCCAGAAACCGGTGCGACTGCTCGCGCATTCGATGGGCGGGCTGCTGGCGCGCACCATGCAGCTCGAAAAGCCCGACACCTGGAAACGCATGATGGCGCGCGACGGCGCGCGGCTGCTGATGCTGGGCACGCCCAACGGCGGCTCCTGGGCGCCGATGCAAACGCTCTCGGGCGACGACACCTTCGGCAACGCGCTGGTGGCGTTCGGCTCGTTGTTCGACAACGGCGGAGCGCGCGCCATGATGGCCGGCATGCCCGGCTTCATCCAGCTGCAGGCCGCGTTGCTGGACCCGAGACTCGGCCTGGACAAGGAAAGCAGCTGGAAGAAACTGGCCGACGACGACATGGCGGCCCTGCGCGAGCGCAGCATCTGGCACGACCTGCGCGCGCAGCGCACGGTCTACCAGTGGGGCGCGCCGCCGCAGGTCGTGCTCGACCAGGCGGTGGCCCTGCGCCGGCGGCTCGACGCGCAGGTGGCCGCGCTGGGCACCGACGCGCAGAAGATGCTGCTGGTGATAGGCCACGCGGCGTTCACGCCGGCCGGCTTCGTGAGCGGCCCGGACGGCCTCGAATACGAGAACACGCCCGACGACGGCGACGGCCGCGTCACGCTGGCCAGCGCCTTGCTGCCCGGCGTGCGGACCTGGAAACTCGATGCCGAACACGGCAAGCTGCCCGACGTGGCGTCGGCTTTCCCGGCCTACATCGAACTGCTCGTCACTGGCCAGACGCGCCAGCTCGAGGCCTACGCGCCGCCGGCGCGCGGCACGCGCTCAGCCGCGGCGGGCGGCCCGGCCGCCACCGCGCCGACGCTGGTGCGCAGCCGTCCTTCGCACGGGCAACACGGTTCGCTGCCGCCGTCGAACGAGGCCGATGTGATGCGGCTGGACCAGGGCGCCGACGGCCAGCGCGCGCGCGCCGGAACCATGGCGCTAAGTGTCTCGGTGTTCAACGGCGACCTGAAGTTCATACGCCAGCCGCTGCTGGTGGGCCACTACCGCTCGATGGTCCTGACCGGCACCGAACGCGTGGTCGACCGGCTGGTGGCCAGGGGCATGCGCCGCGCGCTCGGCGCCGGCTTGTACCCCGATGCGGTCGGCTCGCACCAGATCTTCGGCAACCTGCGCCGCAACCCGGACAACCCGCTCGAGATGGCCCGACCGGTGGCCGCGGTGGTGGTCGGGCTGGGCGAAGAGGGCAAGCTGCGCCACCTGGAACTGATCTACACCGTGCGCCAGGCGGTGCTGGCTTATGCGCAGCGGCTGTCCGAACAGGAGGGTGGTGCGCCGGCGCAATTCGAGATGGCGGCCACGCTGATCGGCAGCGGTGGCACCGGCATCTCGGCCGGCGCGGCGGCGCAATCGATCGCGCAGGGCGCGCTGGAGGCAAACATAAAGCTGCGCGACAACGGCTGGCCACAACTCGCGCACCTGACGCTGGTCGAGTTGTACCTCGACCGCGCGACCGAGGCATGGCGCGCCTTGCAGCAACAGCAACTGGCCGCGCCCAACCGGCTCAAGCTCGCCGGCAAGGTGTTGACCGGCGCCGGTGCGTTGCGCCGGCTGCTCGATTCCGGCTACCGCGGTGCCGACTACGACTTCGTGCGCGCGCTGACCGTGCGGGACGGCAACCAGGCCAACCCGTGTATCGCCTACACGCTCGACACCAAACGCGCGCGCACCGAAGTGCATGCCCTGCACGCGCAAGGCACGCTGCTGCGCCAGCTGGTGGCGAGCGCCTCGAACGACGCCAATACCGACCGGCAGGTGGGACGCACGCTGTTCAACCTGGTGGTGCCGGTCGAGATCGAGCCGTTTCTGGGCGGCGCGAGTGAAATGGTGCTCGAGCTCGACCAGGGCACCGCCTCGATCCCGTGGGAACTGCTCGACACCAACCCCGATGCGCAGGCCTCCGACCAGCGCCCATGGGCGATCCGCAGCAAGCTGGTGCGCAAGCTGCAGGCCGAGCAGTTCCGGGCCAAGGTGATCGACGCGAGCCCCGACGACAGCGTGCTGGTGATCGGCGAGCCGCTGTGCGACCCGGCCCTCTACCCGCGCCTCGAAGGTGCCCGCAACGAGGCGCTTGCCGTGGCCGAGCGCCTGATGGCGCCCGGCAGCGGCCTGGCGGCCGACAAGGTGCGCGCGCTGGTTGACCAGAACGACGCGCAGACGATCATCAACGCGTTGTTCGAGCGACCGTACCGCGCCGTGCACATCGCCGGCCACGGCGCGCCCAGGGCCGACGGCGGCGTGGTGCTGTCGGGCAAGGACACCTACCTCGGCGCCGCCGAGGTCCGGGCCATGCGCAGCGTGCCCGAACTGGTGTTCCTGAACTGCTGCCACCTCGCCGGGCGCGACGCCCAGGCCACCTTGGCGCCCTACGACCGCGCCGCCTTCGCGGCCAACATCGCCGAGGAACTGATCCGTGTCGGCGTGCGCTGCGTGATCGCCGCCGGCTGGGCGGTCGAGGATGACGCGGCGGCGCAGTTCGCGACCAGTTTCTACGCCGCCCTGCTGGGCGGTGCGCGTTTCATCGAGGCCGTGGGTGCGGCGCGCGAGGCGGCCTGGAACGCCAACCGCCAGGGCAACACCTGGGCCGCCTACCAGTGTTACGGCGACCCGGAATGGACTTGGCGGCGCGAGGGCGCGGACGCGCAACGGCCGGCGCCGCCACCGGGTGACGAGTTCGCGGGCGTGGCCTCGCCGGTGTCGCTGACCCTGGCGCTGGAGACGCTGGCCGTGCGCAGCCAGTTCGGCTCGCCGGACCCGGAACGCCAGCTCGACAAGCTGCGGTATCTGGAGTCCGAGTTCGCGCCGTTGTGGGGCGCCATGGGCGCGGTGGCCGAAGCCTTCGGCGTGGCGTATGCGGGTGCCAATGCGATCGACAAGGCGCTGGCGTGGTACCAGGTGGCAGTCGACGCGGAAGACGGCAGCGCCAGTTTCCGCGCCGCCGAGCAACTAGGCAACCTGCTGGCGCGGCGCGCCGAGAAACGCCACGACGCGGCCGGCATCCAGGCCGGCATCTCGCGACTGGAGCGGCTGGTCGCGATGCGACCGACGGTCGAGCGCGAGGGCCTGCTCGGTTCGGCCTACAAGCGCCTGACGATGGTGCAGACCCGTGCCTCGCGCGCGCGCGAGGCGCAGGCCGCGCTGGACGCGGCAGTGCGCCACTACGAAGCATCCGAGACACTGGCGCGCAAGGCTGGCGCGGACAAACTGCTGTTCTACCCGGCCAAGAACGCGATCAGCTGCGCGCTGCGCGCGGCGCTGCTCAAAAAGCGGCTGCCGGTGCTCGACGCGGGCCGTGTCAAGGCGGTGAACGACTCGCTGCACAAGGCCGCGACCGAAGAGCCCGACTTCTGGTCGGTGGTCGGGCAGACCGAGCTGCTGGTGCTTGTCGCCGTGGCCCGCGGCCAGCTGGCGCCTGCGCTGCCCGGCGCGCTCGCCAGCCTGCGCGACCTGGCAACCCGCGTGCCCGCGGGCTGGATGTGGGATTCGGTCTACAACGAGGCGCAGTTCACGCTGTTGCCGTATTTGCAGATGGCCAGCGCGGCCGAAAAACGCGCGGCGCAGGACATGCTGGATGCGCTCAAGGCGATGGCGGCGGCCTGATGGCCGGGCACCGTGCCAACGCCATCGCCGCCTGTCTGCAGGCCGGTGCCTACTTGTAGAGCAACCCGGGCAGCCACAAACCGATGGCGGGGAACGCATACAGCAGCGCCAGCGCCAACACCTGTATGCCCATGAACGGCATCATGCCGGCGAAGATCTGGTTCAACGTCACGTGTTTCGGTGACACGCCCTTGAGGTAGAAAGCCGCCATCGCCACCGGCGGGCTCAGGAACGCGGTCTGCAGGTTCAGCGCCACCAGCAGTCCGAAGAACAGCGGATCGACGCCGAACTTGGGCAGCAGCGGTATGAAGATCGGCATGAAGATAACGATGATCTCGGTCCACTCCAGCGGCCAACCCAGGATGAAGATGATGAACTGGCTCAGCAGCATGAATTGCAGCGTCGTGAGGCCGAGCGAAAGGACCCAGGTCTCGATGATTTCCTGACCACCCAACAGCGCGAACGAAGCCGAGAAGATGGACGAGCCGACGAACAGCCAGCAAACCATGGCGCTGGTCTTGGCGGTCAGGAACGAGGATTCCTTGATGATCCCGCCGAGGTCCCTTGCGGCCTTCAGCACCGCATTGCCATTGGCGGCCCGTTTCGCCGCCACGTACCGGTATGCGCCGGCCAACAGCAAGCCGCCGAGCGCGCCCACCGCGGCCGCCTCGGTGGGTGTCGCCAGGCCGAACACAATCGAGCCGAGTACGGCGATGATCATGACTGCCAGCGGAAAGAACGATGCCAGCAGCATCTTGAAAATCTCG
>JANMYG010000013.1:0-12531 GCA_031381865.1 Betaproteobacteria bacterium
TCGATCGTCGGGCCGATCCGGGCGCCGGCCGCGGCCTGCGCGTCCCTGGGGGCGCCGGCAGGCGCTTGCCGGCTCGTCGCGGCGTCGGGCTGCGAGAGCAGAACCCGCTTCCCGTCGCACTGGGCAAGCACTGCCAGGCGCAGCGCCAACGGCGTCGGGCCACCCTCGACGCGCATCAGCGCCAGCGCAGGAAGCGGCAGCAGCGCAAGCCGGTCGGCGGTGGTGCGGACCAGTTTTGCCTTCAGGCCGAGGTGGCGCGCGGCGCGCAGCAGATCATCGGTACTGGCTTGGGAGCAGGGTGACAAACCCAGTTGGTGCGCCAATGCGTCGGGATCGGCCGCCACCTGGTGAAACCGGGCCACCGCGCACAACGCCGCCAGCGCCGGACCGCCGCCAGGGCTGCGTGCCGCCTCGCGCGCAGCGCCAGACCAATCTGGCGCGTTGCCGTGTACCAATGCTGCTGCGACACCCATGGTTGCTTTGCACCTTTGCCTGGTTCTTGTTGGCTGGGCCGACCGGCCTGGCTTGTGACCTCATGGTATGCGGCAGTGCTGGCCTTCGACAGCCCCCGAGCGCAGGTTTATCCACCAATCGGATGACGAAAATCGGACGCTCCAATTTGACGTCAGTCAAAACGAAATGCGGGGCGACCGGTCAGAATTGAACTTTGCCACCCTGGAGAGCCCGCATGCCCGTCGCCAAGAAACCTGTCCGTGCCGCAAGCAAGCCGCGCCGCGCCGCCTCGGGCGACACCACCGGCGCCAAGACCCAAAAACGCCTGGGCGTGGTGGTGGCCAGGGAAGCACTTGCCGCTGCGCAGGGCGCGCAGAACGCGGCCATCAAGGACATCGTCACGCGCTCCACCGACAAGGCGGTGGCACTCAAGACATTTCTGGCCGGGAGTTCTCCAGATGACGTCGCCGCCGTGCGCGAGATGCTGCGCCATGGCGACGGCGGCAACGGCAAGACGGTCGTGGCGCCCGATGACGAGTTGGCGCACGACTGGCGCACCGGCGGTTATCCGTACAAGAACCTGCTGTCGCGCAAGAATTATGAAAACCAGAAGTATTCATTGCAGGTGGAACTGCTGAAGCTGCAGGCCTGGGTCAAGGAATCCAGCCAGCGTGTCGTCATCCTTTTCGAAGGGCGCGATGCGGCGGGCAAGGGCGGCACGATCAAGCGGGTGATGCAGCACCTCAACCCGCGTGGCGCCCGTGTCGTCGCGCTGGAAAAGCCCAGCGAAGTGGAGCGCGGGCAGTGGTACTTCCAGCGTTATGTGCAGCACTTGCCGACCGCCGGCGAAATCGTGCTGTTCGACCGGTCCTGGTACAACCGCGCCGGCGTCGAGAGGGTCATGGGTTTTTGCACCGAAGCCGAATACCAGGAGTTCATGCGCCAGGCGCCGCAGTTCGAGCGCCACCTGGTGCGCAGCGGTGTGCACCTGATCAAGTTCTGGTTTTCGGTCAGTCGCGAGGAACAGCGCCGGCGCTTCAAGGAGCGCGAGCTGCATCCGCTCAAACAATGGAAACTCAGCCCGGTGGACATGGCCTCGCTGGACAAATGGAGCGACTACACCAAGGCCAAGGAAGCGATGTTTTTCGAGACCGATACGGCCGACGCACCGTGGACCGTGATCAAGTCAGACTGCAAGAAACGCGCGCGCATCAACGCGATGCGCTACGTGTTGCACCGGTTGCCCTACTCCAACAAGGACCCGGCCAACATCGGCTCGCTCGACCCCCTGCTGGTGGGCCGCGCGCACGTGGTCTACGAACGCGGAGAACGCCCGGGCAGCGCGATCCTGTAGGCGCCGGACCAGGCGCTTGGCGCCTAGCGGCGCTGGAGCGAGCGGCTGATCAGCCAGGCCGAGACCAGCACGATACCGACGAAGCACAGGAACGACCAGTTGGCGATCGAGCCGCCCAGGAAGGTCCAGTCGACCTTGGTGCAATCGCCTCCGCCCTTGAAGATCATGGGAATGGCGCGCTGCAGGGGAAAGGTCTCGATCATTCCGTAAAAGTCGCGCCCGCAGGACACCACCTCGGGCGGATACCACTGCAGCCAGCTCTGGCGCGCCGCCACGAACGCGCCAAAACCCGCGCTGGCAAGCATCAGAAGCGAACCGCCAATGTGGACGCCGGGTCGGCCCGCCGCGGCCGCCAGGCCCGCAACCACCGCCACCAGCACCAACGCATAACGCTGCACGATGCACATGGGACACGGCTCCAGGCCCACCACATGTTGCAGGTACAGGCCATAAGCCAGCAACGCCGCACAGCCCACGCCGATAACCAGAAGTACCTGGCGCACACTCAAACCACGAATCATTGCAACTCCAAAACCGGACAAGCGCCAATTGGACACCAGAACCACCTGAGGGTTTCCAAATGCGGCGACAATTTCAGCATCTACCGACCACACTGGAACAAGGACGCATTTCATGGCACGCATGGTTCACTGCATCAAACTGGGCAAAGAGGCCGAAGGCCTGGATTTCCCGCCCTATCCGGGCGAGTTGGGCAAACGGCTGTGGGCTGAAGTGAGCAAGGAGGCATGGGCCGCCTGGCTCAAACACCAGACCATGCTCGTCAACGAAAACCGGCTCAACCTGGCCGATGCGCGGGCCCGGCAGTATCTGGCGCGGCAGATGGAGGCGCATTTCTTCGGCGGCGGCGCGGACGCCGCGCAGGGCTACGTGCCGCCCAGCGCATAGCCCACGCTTGGAGGCCGTTCGCTCATCCCGGCATGGCCACTTCGAGTCCGCCAGACGGCATGTCCGGCTACGGACTGCCCGATGGATGGCAGCGACACCCAGTCTGGCGCGTGCTGGACACCCACTTCGGTGACGGCAGCGCGTTCTTCCTGACCTTGCAGGCTTGGGCCGAAGCGTCGGTGCAGGCGTTCTCGATGCGCCAACTGCACTACGTCGCGATTGCGCGGCAGGCACCCGACGCGGGCGCCGTAATGCGCCGGCTGGCCGGCTCCGCCGCCCTCGCGGCCCAATGCACCGACCTCGCGCGCCAATTGTTCGGCCTGTTGCCTGGCTTTCACCGCATCGTTCTGATGCACGGCCAAGTGCAATTGACGCTTTGTGTCGGCCAGTTGCAGCCAATGCTGCGCGAGCAGCGCTTCATGGCCGACGCGGTCTACCTCGCCGGCCTGCAAGACCCATCCGAGCGCGCGCAATGGGACCGCTGGACGGTCAAGGCGCTGGCGCGGTTATGCCGCCGCGGCACCAGCATCGCCCTGGATGCACCTGCGACACCGTTGTGTGATGTGTTGGTGCAAGCGGGTTTCGCACTCGGTTCGCACGACCAACCGGTGGTCGCAGCAGGTAGCGGAAGTCTGGAGCTGTCGGCGCTCAGCGGCCGCTACCAGCCGGCCTGGGAGCCCGGGACGACGCGCCACACATGGCGTGTTGCCGCGCCGGCGTCGACGCGCTGTGTGGTGGTTGGTGCCGGGCTCGCCGGCGCGACGGCCGCGGCCGCATTGGCGCGCCGCGGCTGGCAGGTGACGGTGCTGGACCGCGCATCCGAGCCCGCGATGGGCGCCTCCGGGCTGCCGGTGGGTCTGCTGTTGCCGCAAGTCTCGCAGGACGACAACACACGTTCACGCCTGTCGCGCGCCGGTGTACGGCAGACACTCGCGTTGTGCCACGACCTGTTGGCGCACGGGGAAGACTGGGCGCTGTCGGGTGTGCTGGCACTGCCCCGCGACGGCGCGCCGCAGCTGCCGGCCGATTGGCCAGCGGCCGGCAGGCAGTGGTCCGACGGCGCTCGGCTGGACGGGACCCAAGGCGCATGGTCCCACGGGCAGGCGCGCGGCGATGGCGCCATCTGGCACGCGGCGGCGGCATGGATCAAGCCCGCGCAGTTGGTGCGCGCCTGCCTGGCGGAGGCGGGCGTGGTTTTCAGGGGCCGCAGCGACGTCTGTGCGATCGAGCGGATCGCCGACGCGTGGGTGTTGCGGGACGCGAACGGCCACGTGCTGGCGGACGCCCCGCTGGTCGTGGTGGCCTCAGCAAGCGATTCGGTTCGACTGCTGGATAACGCTGCCGCTGAGGCGCTTTGCCCGCCGACGCTGGTCGCGCGCCTGGCCCGCATGCCGTCGATTGCGGGTCAGGTTTCGTGGGGGCTGCAGAGCGGGAGCGCCGATGCGGCGTGTCCACCCTTTCCGGTCAACGGTGCTGGAAGCCTGGTGGCCAACGTGCCGCTGGACGGCGCACTGGCCTGGTATGCCGGCGCCACGTACAGCGCCGAAGGCGCGGGCGCAGTGACCGGGTCGGACGAGGCGCAAGGCCACCGTGACAACCTGGCCCGGGTAGCCCAACTGCTGCCAGCGACCGCAAGCGCGCTGCAAACGCAGTTCGACTCGGGTCAATTGCGGGCCTGGCACGGATCCCGTTGCACCACGGCCGACCGGTTGCCCGCCGTGGGCCGCCTGGACACCGGGCCGGGACCCGGTCTCTGGGTCAGCACGGGGATGGGCTCGCGCGGGTTGACCTACGCCGCCTTGTGCGCCGAGGTGCTGGCTTGCCAGCTCGGCGCCGAGCCGCTTCCCGTGCCGGCCAGCCTGGTGAAATCCGTCAGCGCCACCCGCGGGAGGCTGCTAAACCATCGTTAACACGCGAAATACATGGCCCGGATCGTAGGGCTTGTCCAGCACGGCGCGGCAACCCGCAAGTTCGGCGCGTTCATGCATCTGCCACGAGTTGTTGACGGTGGTGATCACCACGCTGCCAATCGGCGGGTCCATGGAAACCAGGCGCTCCACCAGCCCCCAGGGATCATCCGGCGTGTCGACATCGATGATCACGATGTCGTAGTGGCGCTCTCGGACCTTGGCCTGTGCCTGCGCCACCGACTCGACCTCGTCGACCTCGATCAGCCCGGCCAGTGACAGCCGCGCGCGCAGGTACAGGCGCTCGTCGCGCGAAGGGTCCACCAGCAACGTCAGGCGGACGCCTGGCGGGACGGCGGTACCGCCTTCCCCCTCCAGTTCCAGGCTGATGTCAACCGCCGGCTTCGCAAACAGCTGGTCCATGGCATGCAGCACGGCGGTCCAGTTCAGCGGCCGGGAAAAAACCCGCCAGGCGTGCGACGGGGCACCGGCACCGACACAGATCAGTTTGAGGTTGCGATTGAGTCCGGGAGACGCCAGCGCCAGGCCGGCTTCGTAACTCTCCACGTCGATCAGTGCCACGTGCGGCATCACCGGCGCGTCGGGTGTCCATACGGCATAAGTGGTGGGCCGGTCATCGGACAACCGGAACAGGGTGTTGAGCGCGTGGCGCTCCACTTCGCGAAAACCCACTACCTTCACAAAAACCGTGGTTCCCATGGTCGTCTACATTCCTTTGCGGTGACGCCGCATTCAAATTATGACCGCCGCTCCCACGGCAGGGTGGTCGGCAGTACCGATGGCGACAGCGCATCGGCGCCACAGGCCTTGGTGTTTTCCCTGATGACGCGCTGGACGCAGCGGGAAAACCAGCACAAACGGCGAGCCGCCACTACTTTGTAGCCCATAATTCGGCGAAGTTTTTACCAAAAGGTCAAGTTCGACCGGGGCCAATCGATCGATTTAACCATGATTCTTGTCGCTGGCTCGGCCAATCTCGACTTCGTGGTCCGGGCGTCACACATACCGACGCCGGGCGAAACCGTGCTGGGGCACGACTTCCGCACCTTTCCCGGCGGCAAAGGCGCCAACCAGGCGGTCGCCAGCGCCCGCGCCGGCGGCGCACCAACCCACATGCTGCTGGCACTCGGCGCCGACGACTTTGCCAAGCCGCTGGAGGCCTCGCTACAGCAGGCAGGCGTGCAGATGCATACCGTGCGGACGACCGAACTGCCCACCGGCACCGCATTCATCTGTGTCTCCGACGATGCTGAAAACGCGATCACCGTAGCGCCGGGTGCCAACAACGCGCTCGAACCACGGCACCTGCCACCAATCGACGGCTTCAGCCACCTGCTGATGCAGCTCGAAACGCCACTCGCAACCGTCACGGCATACGCGCGCCAGGCGCGCGACCACGGTGTCAAGGTGGTGCTCAACGCGGCGCCGGCGCAGCCGCTGGACGACGCACTGCTGGCGCTGGTCGACGTGCTGATCGTCAACGAAGGTGAACTTGCCAGCGTCGCCAACCACCGCGGCACGATCGCCGAATGCCTGCAGCGTGTAACCGTCCCGACGGTGGTGGTGACACTGGGCGCGCACGGCTGTTGCGCGCGGGTTGGCGCCACCTACCTGATGCAACCCGCGTTCGCGGTGGACGCCGTCGACACCACCGGTGCCGGCGACACTTTTTGCGGTGTGCTGGTGGCCGCATTGAGCGAGGGCAATGGCCTGGCCGCCGCCATGCGCCGCGCCAGTGCTGCCGGCGCGCTGGCATGCACCAGCGCCGGAGCCCAGTCCAGCATACCGACGCGCGAATCGGTGGCCGGTTTCCTGCACCATCAAACCGCCAGCACGGCCGAACAACTGGCGCACTTGCGCGCTTTTTGTGGCGTGTCCCAACCCGATCAGCCTTCACCCGCATGACCCAGCAGACCCCAACCAGGACCAAGGTTATCTATGACACCGATCCGGGCGTGGACGACGCAATGGCGCTGTACTTCGCGCTGGCCCATCCTGCCATCGACCTGGTGGGCATCACGACCACCTTCGGCAATGTGAGTGTCGAGCAGGCGGCCACCAACGCGCTGTACCTCACGGCCCTCAGCGGCCACAAGGTACCGGTCACCCGGGGCGTCGCCACGCCCTGGGTCAAGCCGCCGGAGCCGCCGCCCGCGCATATCCATGGTGCGGACGGGCTGGGCAACCTGGGTGCGCGCAGGCCGGTGGAGCAACAACTCGACCCGCGCTCGTCAGCGCAATTCATCGTCGACATGGCGCGCGCGCATCCGGGCGAAATCGTGCTGGTGGCGGTCGGCCCGCTGGGCAACCTGAGCCTGGCCCTGATGCTCGAGCCCCGGCTGCCGGTGCTGCTGCGCGAAGTCATCATCATGGGCGGCACCGTGGCGGAGCCCGGCAACGTATCGCCGGTGGCCGAAGCCAATATCTGGAACGACCCGCATGCGGCCGACCGTGTTTTCACCGCCGGCTGGAAGCTGACCATGGTCGGTCTGGACGTGACGCACCAGGTCGTCGTGCTGTTGTCGCTGTTCCGCAAGATAGCCGACCGGCACCAGCATCCTGCCACCGAGGCCCTGCACCACGCGGTCGAGTTCTATGCACGGTTCTACAGCGGCCTGTACCAGCACATCGCGACCACCCCCGGTTGTTTTGCGCATGATCTGCTGGCTTTCATCTACCTCGTGAGCCCGCAGCTTTTCACGCTCGAAACCAAGGCGGTTCGCGTCGCCACGGAGGGACTGGCAGAAGGCCAGACCATCATGAACCGGCGCGAATTCATCGACTATCCGCACGCCGGCTGGGAAAAGGACAAGCCGCGAACCCAGGTCTGCATGCAGGTCGACGCGCCAGCCTGCACCCAGTTGTTCGAAGACACCCTGCTGGGCGACTGGCTGCCATGAAGCTTCCGATCGTCGACTACCGCAGCCCGCGGGCAGCGCGCGACTTCTGCGCCAGCCTCGCGGATACCGGCTTCGGTGTGTTGTCCAACCACCCGCTGGACCAGGCGCTGGTCGAGGGCATCTACGCCGAATGGCAGGCGTTTTTCGCTTCGCCGCACAAGCACAAGTACGACTTCGACCCGGTCAAGCTCGACGGCTATTTTTCTCCCAAGGTGTCCGAAACCGCGAAGGGCAATGACCGGCGCGACCTCAAGGAGTTCTTCCATATCTACCCGTGGGGACGGTATCCGGACGAGGTATCTGACGCCGCCCGGCGTTACTACGATGCCGGCAGCCGACTGGCTGCGGAACTGCTGCACTGGGTCGAGCAGTACTCCCCGCCCGACGTCCGGGCCGCTTACTCGATGCCCTTGCCGAGCATGATCGAAGGCTGCCAGGACACCCTGTTGCGGGTGCTGCACTACCCGCCGCTGACCGGCGACGAGGAAGCCGGCGCGGTGCGCGCCGCAGCGCATGGCGACATCAATCTGCTCACGATCCTGCCAGCCGCGACCGAACCGGGCCTTCAGGTGTTGGGCAAAGACAACGCCTGGAATGACGTGCCGTGTGATTTCGGGCTGCTGATCGTCAACATCGGCGACATGCTGCAGGAGGCCTCGGGCCACTATTACCCGTCTACCGTGCACCGCGTCCTCAACCCGACCGGGCCGGGGCGGCTGAAATCGCGCATCTCGCTGCCGCTGTTTCTGCACCCGCGCCGGGAGGTCGTGTTGTCGGAGCGCTACACGGTCGGAAGTTACTTCGAAGAACGCATGCGGGAACTCAGCCGCAACGGCTGAACGGCCGAAGGGCTGAACGGCTGCAGGGCTGAGCGGCTGAAGGGCTGGAAGGCTGGAGGGCTTGAAGGCGGAGCGGCTCAACGGCAACTGCCGGCGGTCTATATGCCGCATGCGGCATAACGACATCACAACAATGTAGTTTGTAATATAAGGGTCGACGCCTAGAGTCGGTGCCTATGCATGACTTGGCGTTCGTCCTTGCTGGTTTTCTGGTCGGCCTGGTGGTCGGCCTGACGGGCGTGGGCGGGGGTTCGCTCATGACGCCCATCCTGATCTTCTTCTTCGGCGTCAAGCCCTACCTGGCCATCGGCACCGACCTGCTGTTCGCCGCCTTCACCAAGATGGGCGGCACCCTGCGCCTGGCGCGCTCGAACCTGGTCAACTGGCGCGTCGTGCACCTGTCCGCCGGCAGCATCCCGGCGGCGCTGCTGACGCTGCTGGTACTGCGACGCGTCGGCGCGGCCAGCGCACAGGTCCAGGCGCTGATGACAACGGCGCTGGGCATCGCATTGTTGCTGACCGCCGCCGCCACGTTGTACAAGGCGCTGCGCGGCAGATCGGCACCGGCCCGGATCGCCGCCGGCCAGGACGCACTGGCCTGCACCCCGCGCCACTGGAGCCTGCCGCTTTTGTTCGGGGCCGTGATCGGGACGCTGGTCACCCTGACATCGGTCGGCGCCGGCGCCATCGGCGTCACGGTGTTGCTGCTGCTCTACCCGATGCTGCCGTTGCCGCGCATCGTGGCGGCCGACATCGCCTACGCGGTGCCGCTGACGCTGGTGGCCGGCCTCGGCCACGCGTCGCTGGGCTCGGTCGACTGGCTGCTGCTCGGCAAACTGCTGGCCGGATCGATTCCCGGTATCTGGGTCGGCTCGCACCTTATGGGCCGCACGCCGGAACGCCTGGTTCGCTCGTTGTTGTCCATGTTGCTGGCCTACGCCGGCCTGAAACTGATTTCCTTATGAAAGCCTGCGAAACAACCCGGGGGCCCGCCGCGACCCTTGTTGCCAGCAATCGATAAGCCATGTACCAATACACCGAATTTGACCGCCAGTTCGTCCGCAGCCGGGCTGCCCAGTACCGGGACCAACTGCAACGCAACCTCGCCGGCACGCTGGGTGACGACGAATTTCGCCCGCTGCGCCTGCAAAACGGCTGGTATGTGCAGCGCTTCGCGCCAATGCTGCGCGTCGCGGTGCCCTACGGTGAACTCTCCAGCGCGCAATTGCGGGTGCTGGCCAGGATTGCGCGCGAGTACGACCGCAAGGACGAGAACAACCTCGACCTGGCCAACCCCGGCCTGAGCGACCTGGGCTCGTTGCCCTCGGGCTACGCGCACTTCACGACGCGCCAGAACGTGCAATACAACTGGATCCCGCTGCACCGCAGCGCCGACGTGATGGAGCTGCTGGCCAGTGTCGACATGCACGGCATCCAGACCAGCGGAAACTGCATCCGCAACATCACCAGTGACGAGCGCGCCGGCATTGCGGTGGACGAGATCGCCGACCCGCGCCCCTTCTGCGAAATCCTGCGCCAGTGGAGCACCCTGCATCCCGAATTCGCGTTCCTGCCACGCAAGTTCAAGATCGCGGTGACCGGGGCGCTGGAAGACCGGGCCGCGACCTACTGGCACGACGTGGGCCTGCATCTGGTGCGCAACACCGACGGCGAACTCGGCTTCAAGGTGCTGGTGGGTGGCGGCATGGGCCGCACACCCGTCATCGCGAGCACCATTCGCGCCTTCCTGCCCTGGAACCAGGTGCTCAACTACCTCGAGGCGGTGGTGCGGGTGTACAACCGCTGGGGCCGGCGCGACAACCTGTACAAGGCGCGCATCAAGATCCTGGTCAAGGCCGAGGGCGCGCGTTTCACACAGGAAGTGGAAGCCGAATACCGTGAGATCGTCGAGGTCGACGGCGCCCCGCACACCATTACGCAGGCCGAACTGGCGCGTGTCTCGGCGTCGTTCGTGCCGCCCTTGCTGGCGTCGCCCAGTGCAGCCCACCTGCACCCGGCGCCCGACGTCGCGCTGCTGCCGGAGCGCGAGCAGGTCGAGTTCGGCCGCTGGCTGAAACAAAACGTCGCCGCCCACAAAGACCCGGCCCTGCGCGCTGTCACGCTGTCGTTCAAGCGCCTCGGTTATGCGCCCGGCGACGCCACGGCCGCGCAGCTCGACGTGGCCGCCGACCTGGCCGAGCGCTTCAGCGCGGGCGAAGTGCGCGTGACCCACGACCAGAACCTGTTGCTGCCCTGGGTGCGCGCCGAACAGCTGCCGGCGTTGTGGGAGGCCGCGCGCCAGGCCGGCTGGGCGCGCTCGAACATCCGCCTGCTGACCGACATGATCGCCTGCCCCGGCGGCGACTTCTGCGCACTGGCCAATGCACGCTCGTTGCCCATCTCCGAGGCCATCACACAACGCTACCAGGACATGGACGAGCTGCACGACCTGGGCGAGATCGACCTGCACATCAGCGGCTGCATCAACTCCTGCGGGCACCACCACAGCGGTCACATCGGCATCCTGGGCGTCGACAAGGACGGCCAGGAGTGGTACCAGGTGACGCTTGGCGGCTCCGACGGTTCCACGCTCAGCGGCGCGCCGGTGCCAGGCAAGGTGGTGGGGCCGTCGTTCGCGGCGGCTGAAGTGCCGGACGTGATCGAGGCGCTGCTCGACACCTACCGTGTCTATCGCGGCAGCGTGGGCACCCGCAGTGAAACCTTCATCGACACCTTGCGCCGCGTCGGCATCGACCCGTTCAAGATCGCCGCCAACGGCGCCCGGGTCAGCACGGGCCGGCCGATCCATCAACGCGAAACAGAGGCGGTCTGACCATGAATGCCACCATCCAACTGATTCCCGCGAACGCGCATTCCGACGCATCCGATGCCGGGAATGCGATCGGCGTTGCCAACGACGCGGACCCGCGTTGCCTGGCGCTGGACGGTGTCGAGCGCATCGACCTCGTGTTCCCGAAATTCAGCGACGGGCGCGCGTTCAGCCAGGCGTTCCTGTTGCGTCGCCGGCTGGGCTTTCGCGGCGAAATCCGCGCCACCGGCGACGTACTGGTCGACCAGCTGGTGCAGATGCAGCGCAGCGGCTTCGACAGTGCGGTGCTGCGCGCCGACCAGGACCTGGACACCGTGCAAAGGCAATTCGACCGGTACAACAGCTTCTACCAGGGCGACGCGGTGGCGACGGCGCCCCTGTTTGCGCGGGGCACTTCATGAGCGCCGCGCCGGGCCGCCCCCAGGCAAGCTCGCACAGCGAGGCCACCCCGGGAAGCGCGATCGACCGCAACGCGCGGCCCAGCGCCGGCTTCGATGCGAAGCTGGCGCAGACCCGCGCGCTGCTGCTGCAAGTCGTGGCCGAGTATCCACGCACGGTGGGCGACGACACCGCCGCCGTGACGCAGGCCTCGAGCCTGGGCGCCGAAGACATGGTGCTCAGCCACCTGATCAACACGCTGCGGCTGGACGTGAGCATCTTCGTGCTGCAAACCGGTCTGCTGCACCGCGAAACGCTGCAATTGCTCGAGCAGTTCAAGGCCAGTTCGCGCGCGCCGGTCGAGGTCTTCCGGCCACAGGCCCAGGCCGTGGTGCAGTTCGTGGCGCGTGAAGGTGCCGACGCCATGTACAGGAGCGTGGCGCTGCGCAAGGCCTGCTGCGACATCCGCAAGATGGTGCCGCTGGAACATGCGCTGGCCGGCAAGAAGGCCTGGATCACCGGCCTGCGGCGCGAACAGTCGGGCGCACGCGCGCAAGTGCCGCTGCAGGACTACTCGGATCCACGCCGCGTCAAGGTGAACCCGCTGGCCGACTGGAGCTGGGGCGACGTGTGGCATTACATCGCCCTGCACCAGGTGGCCTACAACCCCTTGCACGACCAGTTCTATCCCAGCATCGGCTGCGCGCCCTGCACCCGCGCGATCAGCCAGGGCGAGGACTTTCGCGCCGGACGCTGGTGGTGGGAAGGCGAAACCGCCAAGGAATGCGGCCTGCATGCATCACCAGACCACCAGCCCAAGGAAACCACCCCATGAACGCACGTACCGAACCAGCACTGCTTGCGCAACTGAGCAACCTGCACCTGGATGCGCTGGAAGAGGAGACCATCTTCATACTGCGTGAGGTGGCCGGCGCCTTCGAGC
>JANMYG010000016.1:0-5079 GCA_031381865.1 Betaproteobacteria bacterium
GCGCGCGCGGCCTGCAGGTTGGCCTCGAACGTGACCTTGTTCTGCGCCACCGCCAGGTTGAGCATCGCTCCCTGGCGCGCCGCACCCGGGCTGTCGGCGACGGTCAGCACCGGGCGCTCGCGCAACTCGTCGAGCACCCGCGGCAGGTTGCGCATGCCTGGCCCAGAAATGAAGACAAGCTGGCAGCCCTTGAGCGAGTCCACCGACGCCTTGCGCTGCAGCGCTATGCTGCGTTTGCCAACCACCTTGCCCTGCAATTCATTGAGTTCCTCGCCAAACGGATCCTGTCCGTGGATGCACAGATTGAGCGTCGGGCCGACTTCGGGCGGCCACTCGGTGAACAGCGCAAAGTTGTAGACGAACGCCGCCTTGAGCCGGTATTCGGAGAACTCCTGCGCCCGTGCCGTCGGCGCCAGCAGGACCAGTGCCGCCAGCAGCAGCGGGCGCCACGCTGCGCGCGTGTGGCGGGTTCGCCCTGGAACCGATGCCACCCGACGGGCCGCGCGAGACAGGCCGCCCATGCCGCTCTAGAACCGGTAGACCAGCTTGGCGCTGACGCTGCGGCCATCCTGCTCGAACGCGTTCTGCCGGTTGATGTCGGCCGCCGGATGGGCATAACGCTGGTCGAACAGGTTGCGGATGCCCAGGGACAACTCCAGCCCTGGCGCCAGGGCCTCGGTGCTCAGGTGCAGGTTCGACACCGCGTACCCCGCCAGCTTGCTGCCGTCCAGGCTCAGGCGCTTGCTGTTGTATTGCAGCTCGTAACCCAGGCGCAGGCCGGCCAGCGGCAGCGGGGTGGAGAAGTTCAGCTTGGCCAGCAGCCTGGGAGAGTTGGCCAACGCCGGGCCGGCCAGGTAGGCCACGTTCTGCAGCGACGCGCTGCCACGCAGGCGCGCGCCCGAACTCCAGGTCTTGTCGGCCGACAGCTCCAGGCCGCGGGCCTGGATCGCGCCGCCGGCCTGGTACTGCGGCAGGCCGCTGGCAGGGTCGATGCCCAGCGCGATCAGGTCGTGCATCTTCCACTGGTAGAGCGAGCCGCGCAGGCCCAGGTCGCTGCCGATGCGGTGGTCGGCCACCAGCTCCAGCGTGTCGATGCGTTCGCCGCGCAGCGCCGGATTCGGGGCCTGCGACAGGCCGTCGCCGAAGTCGCGCTCGTAGACATTGGGGGCCCGGTGTGCGCGTCCCGCCAATGCCTTGAACGTGGTCTGTGGTGACGCCTGCCAGATCAACGCGGCGCGCGGGCTCGAGTGCGTGCCGGTGGCGTTGTTACGGTCGATGCGCAGGCCGAATGTCGCCGTGAGTGCATCCGCGAAGCGCCATTCGTCCTGGGCGTACAGGCCGACGCGGTAACCCGATTTCAGGATCCGGATGTCGTTCAGAGGGTTGACCAGGTCCAGCGCCGCTTGGTCGGTGCGCCGGTTGTCCTGCGCCTCGATCCCGGCCATCAGCTTGTGGCGCTCGAAGGCCGTGGAAACGAGGCGCAGCTCGGCGCCGCGCCAGTCGCCAACGGAGGGCGACGAGATCGCCGTGCCATAACTCAGGATGCTGCCAAAACGGTAACGGCCGGCGAACAGGCGGCCGCTCAGGTGCAGGGTGCCATCCGCGAAGTCGTCCTGGTATTGCAGTTGCGCCAGGTGGTAGGAATCGCGCGAGAACTGTCCGCCCACCAGCGGATCGGACTGGTAGGAGGCGGTCGGGTCGTCCTTGCGGCGATCACCGTGCACGAAATCGAAGGCCCAGCCGCCGCGCGCGACGCGGGCAAAGAACTCGCGGTCGCGCTCCCCGTCCAGGCCCGCCGCCACGCCCGAGACACCGGCGCTGCCGAAATCGTAGAACCGGTCTTCGCCACGCGCGCGCATGCCCGACACCGACACCAGTACGTCGACGCCGTTGTCGAGCAGCCGGCCCCAGCTCGCACGCCCTTCGCGGCCGCCCTGCGGGCGCTGGGTCGCCAGTGCGAGCTCGGCGCCGTCGACCGTGGCACCGGTGCGCGTGACCACGTTGACGACGCCGAACATCGCGTTTTGCCCGTACACCGCGCCACCCGGTCCGGGGATGAACTCGATCCGCTCCACCAGGTCGAGGTCGAGCGGAAACTCGCGCCCGGCCGGTCCGCCGTCGTAGACCGGGTCGTTGACACGGTTGCCGTTGATGGCGATCAGCACCCGGGCCGTCAGGTCGCCCGGCAGGCCGAAACCGCGCGTTCCAAGGTAGGTGTACTGGCGGTCGTAGGTGGTATGCACCCCTGGCAGGCTGGCCAGCGCCTCGGCCAGGGTGCGCCAGCCGAAGGCCTTGATCTCCTGGCGCGTGATGATGCTCACCGCCGCCGCGACTTCGCCTTGTTTCTGCTCGTATTTGGAGGCGCCGACGATGTTCACCTCGAGCAGCTGCTCGAGGCTCAGCGAAGTGATGTCGCCAGCGGCGTGGCTGTGGGTGGTGATGGCACATGCCAACGCCAGGACCAGCGTACGTAGCGGCTGCGCCGGGCGTTGCGACCCGTCGCGACCGTTCCCCTGGCGTGATGACCCGGCCCGGCCATTGCCCGGCGACCCGGGGCGGCCCTTGCCATGGCGCCGCAGACCGAGACCAAGCGCCGCATTGATGTATTTCATGATGATTCGACCGGTGTGCAGTACGGCCCAGAGCCCAGGCCGCTGCCGCCCGAGCCAACCGGGCGCAAAGCCATACCCACCTTTATCGGCAGCTTGGTTGCGAAATTGAGACTGATCCGGGGCCGCAATGAAATTGCCCTGGCGACACCGAAATCACAGTCGCGCCGGTGGCATCAACTTGACGATTGCGGGCAAAAAAAACCCCGGTCTCGAACCGGGGCTTCAACGACCGTCGCCGGTGAACAAAGTTCATCCGGGCTTTGGACCGGCTTCGCGGCTGGCGCCGCTGCCTGCTGACAAGCGCCAGCCCAGATCGACAGGAACCGGTGCCGACCAACTTGCGCCGGCTCCGACCGACTGGCGCCAATCCAACCTGCCACCCCTTGCGGCCATCCGCCACCGCCGGGGCCGGAACTGCCTGCGGCGCCAGCAGTTTGGCCGCGGTCAGAAGTTCTTCAGCGAGTCGAGTTGCTCCTGCGTCATGCCGCGCTGGTACAGGAAGTTGGTGCGGAAGTTGGTGACGATATCCAGCGCAGCGGTGTCGACCTGCGTTGCCCGGGCCGTGATGTCCACCGCCGTGTCGGCCGTATCGGTGCCGGTCATGATCACGAAGTTGAGCAGCGTCACGCGGCCTCCTGGCGGCACGGAGATGTTGTGGGTGAATACAACGTTGTCGCTGCCGTCGCCTGTGGCGAGGGCGGTCGCGGATGTGAAGTTCACGCTCGCCGCGTTGCCGAACACCATGCCGATGTCCCGGTCGCTGTTGTCCCCGTCCCATGTCGTGATGGACTTGCCGACCGCGCCGGGGGTGTCGTAGATGATGCCGGAATCGTCCGAGCCGAGATTGGTGCGGTAGGTCACGATGGCGTCGATCGCGCTGGCGGTCGGGTTGAAAAACACATCGGTCATGCGTGCCCACAACTGGTTGGGCTGGGTGAAGAAGCTGCGCTGGACTTCCAGGCCGTTGAGTGTGCGCACACCCGAGCGCACGTTCTGCGACACCATGACCGTGGACACGGTCCAGCCGGTCGCCCCCAACTCGAAATCGCCATTGGTCACGAACTGCGCCGCGTTGCCGTCGACGACAGATACGTCGTCGATCCTGCTGGCACTGTCTCTCGTCGAGCGTTGTTCGAACGACAACACCACCGACTGGCCGGCAAACGCGGACAGGTCCGAGGGGCCACGGAACACGCCGGTGGGTCCGGTGTCGTCGCGACGGAACAGCGTCGCCAGCAGCGCACCGGCCGCATCGCGAACCACCACCTGCATGAAAAATGGCTCGTCGCCAAAGCCATAGGTGCCGGCGCGGTCGTTCCCGACATAGGTCAAGGTGATGGGCGCCACCGCAGTCGTCAGGTTCAGGGTTTGCTGCAGCCGTGCGTCCGGCACGGGATGCAGCGCGGCGCTGGTGGTTCCGTTCACGACGAAATCGGCGTCGGTGGTGAAGGACACCGATTTCACGCCGTCTGCCGCGCCCAGCTCGGGGCCGAAGGCTGTCAGTTCGGCATAAGTCTGGTCGGACTGGAAAGTTTCCACATTGCCGGCGACGTCGACGTCCAGTTCCAATGCACCGTCGAATTGGTCGTCGGACCCGTCGCTGATGGAAAAGTCCTGGTTCAATTCCCAGCTGTTGCCCTGGTCCGGCGCCACGTGGTCGTCCCCGTCGGTTAGCGCGATGGTCTGCAGGAACATGGTTGCGGCCGGCAGGCTGGTCGCCGTGGCCAGTTCCGGGCCGGCGATCACCACGTTGTCATCCCCACCGTGCAGACACCCGGTCAGGCTTGCCACTGCCGCGCCGACCAGGCTGAGCGAAAACATTCTGCGGTCCATTTTTTTCTCCTTGAAAAGATGTGAAAGTCGCGTGGTGATGGTAATTCGGTGTAACAGAATCGTGCAAGAGGTATTTTTGTAGCATGCGCCACGCCAGTGTCGCGGGCTGCACGCAATCCGGCTTGACAAATCGCAAACGGGATGGCATTGCGTTGCAGCGCGTTGTGGCCGCCCGGCAACAAGACGGTGCATTGGGACCGGGCTATTGGGGCCCAGATCGGTCTCCGGATTGCCCCACCCGCGATCGCTGCCGCACTGCCATTGCGGCCCCGGATCGAGTTCGGGGTTGCAGCACCCACAATCCATGGATCCCGGAGCGAGTCCGGGATGACAGCCGAAGGCCTTGTCATTGCGGCCAAATACATCGTGTCATTGCGACCAAATACCTTGTCATTGCGGGCCCGACCCGCAATCCATGGATCCCGAAGCGAGTCCGGGATGACAGCCGAAGGCCTTGTCATTGCGGCCAAATACTTTGTCATTGCGGGCCTGACCCAATACTGTTAGTTTAGAGTACTCCGTGGCAGAATCGACGTCGTCACCACGACGGGGGCGAACCATGGCAAGGACGAAGGCAGTGCTTGGAACGGGCGCAAGGTTGGCGGACTACCTGGGCGCGAGTCTGCTGGCCCGC
>JANMYG010000018.1:0-2456 GCA_031381865.1 Betaproteobacteria bacterium
GCGGGCCAGCAGACTCGCGCCCAGGTAGTCCGCCAACCTTGCGCCCGTTCCAAGCACTGCCTTCGTCCTTGCCATGGTTCGCCCCCGTCGTGGTGACGACGTCGATTCTGCCACGGAGTACTCTAAACTAACAGTATTGGGACCTGACCCGCATTGACGGTGTGGACGTGACCACCGCCCTGGTCGTTGTCTCGGAGGTGGGCAGCGACATGAGCCGGTTTGCCAGTGACAAGCATTTTGCGTCCTGGCTGGGGCTGTGCCCGGGCACCAAGATTACCGGGGGCAAGGTGATGAGCGGCAAGACCAAGCGCTGCGCCAACCGCGCGGCCCAAGCGCTTCGTCTGGCTGCCGCCGGATTGCGTACGAGCCAGTCGGCTTTGGGGGCCTACTACCGGCGCATGTGTGCCCGCATGGACAGAGCCAAGGCAGTGACGGCTGGAGCCCATAAACTGGCCCGGCTGATCTACACCATGCTCACCAAGGGCGAGGAATACACCGACCGGGGGCAAGACTACTTTGAGGAGCGCTACCGCCAGCGGGTACTGCACAACCTGACCCAGCGTGCCAAGGCAATGGGGATGCAACTTGTGCCCAGTGAAAACCCCGTCTGACAATACCATCAAAATCAATCAGTTAGATAGTGTTTCTTGAGAGCTTGATTGGGGCGGCCCGGCGCGGGTAATACCAAATTGCGTTCAAACAGCAAGATCCGTTCGGGCTGAGCTTGGCCTGTCCTGAGCCAGTCGAAGGGTCGAAGCCACTCGGCCCTTCGACAGGCTCCCTTCGACAGGCTCCCTTCGACAGGCTCAGGGCGAACGGTGTCTTGAATATCGAAAACCTCAGGTTGCCAGCCATTTGCGCCGCGCCGCGAGTTTTTGCGCGGCCGAAAAACCGGCGCCAGCGCCCAGTTCGGCCGATGCGGCCGGCCACAGCTTGAGCAGCAGTTCCGCGGTGGCCAGCGCGTCGGCCGCGGCCTGGTGGCGCACCGCGCAGTGGATCTGCAATTGCGCCATCCATTCATCGAGCGAGCGCGCCCTGGCCTGCGGGTACAACACGGCGGCGAGCGGTTCGAGGTCCAGCCACGGGTTGGCCGGCCGCGGTACGGCGGCGGCGTCGCAGGCGCGCAGCAGCAGCGCGCGGTCGAACGCCGCGTGAAAGGCGATCAGCGGCGAAGCGCCGACGTAGTGCATGAACTCTGTCAGCGCGCGCGCCGGATCGACCCCCCGGCGCTGCGCGCCGACGCCGATGCCGTGCAGCAGGATGTTGCCCTTGTCGGCCAGCGGGGCGTCGTGGCGCAGCACCACCTCGAAACTGTCGCCGAGCGCGATGCGCGGGCGCGGGCCGTCGGTGCGCACGGCGACGGCGGCGATCGCCAGCAGCCGGTCCGTGGCCGGATCGAGCCCGCTGGACTCGACGTCGAGCACCACCCAGCGTGGTGTCCCGACAGGTGGTGCGGCGCCCAGGCGCCGGGCCAGCGTGTGCAGCAGCGTCATTGCCGGTAGTCGAGTTCCAACTTCTGCTGCAGTCGGCGCGCCACGCGCAGGCTCTCCTTGAGCATGCGCCGGTCGATGTCGTTGAGGCTCTGGAAATCGATCAGGTTGGCGTTTTCCGGCGCCGCGCCGGGTCGCGCCAGCTGCACCTGCAGGCGCAACATCTGCAGGTATTCGAAGGCGGCGACCCAGGCCCGGCTTTCATGCGCCGGCACCTGGAACAACCCACCGAGAGCCTCGAAGCGTTCGCGTGTGCCGGTAGCCGCGACACCGTGGGCCAGAGCGTACAGCCGCGCGATGTCGACGAACAACGCGGTGCCATGCAGCTTGAGGTCGACCATGGCGCGCCCCTCGACCGCGCGCGTCTCGATGGCGCCGAGCCAGTTCAGCGGCACGTGGTTGCGCAGCGCGTTGTCGGCCAGTTGCTTGATGAAACGCGGCAACGCGGCCGCCTCGCGCACCACCAGTTCGCGCAGCGGCCGGGCCAGCTCCGGCTGCCCGACCAGGGGCCGCAGGTCGAAGTAGATGCTGGCCTTGAGCAGGTCCTCGGGTGCGCCGCGCTCGATCCAGTCACCGAAGCGCTGGGCCCACTCGTCCACGCTCAGGCAGCACTGCGGGTTGCCGGCCATCACGTTGCCCTTGCACAGCGGGTAACCACAGCGGTCGAGCGCCTCGTTGACGCGCCGCGCGAACGCCAGCCAGCGCGGCCGGTCGCGCGCCGGGTCGTCGCTGCTGAACACCAGGCCGTTGTCCTGGTCGGTGGCGATGGTCTGCTCCGAGCGGCCTTCCGAGCCGAACGCGAGCCAGCATGCCTGCTGCAGGTCGAGCCCGTCCTGGCGCGCCAGCATCTGCACCAGGTGTTCGGTCAGCGCGTCGTTGAGGTGGCTGATGAGCTGGGTGAGCTGGCGCGCGGCCACGCCCTGGCCGATCAGGTTGCGCGCGAAACCGCGGATGTCCTGCGCGGCC
>JANMYG010000026.1:0-1797 GCA_031381865.1 Betaproteobacteria bacterium
GCCAGTTCTTCAGGTCGATCTCGTGGTGGGCAATGTTGACGTCACCGACCAGGATGAACTGGCGCAGCAACCAGAAGAACTCCGGCTTCCTGCCCGAGGAACGCGCCTGGATGACCAAGCTGCTCGAGCGGGCCAAGCTGGTCGACGTGTACCGCCAATTGCACCCCGACACCACCGACAGCGCCTACACCAGGTGGTAGTCCAACCGCCATCCGACGTTGTTGGCATAAGCCTGCCCGCGGTTGCTCCACCAGGTGTAGGCGCTGTCGGTGGTGTCGGGGTGCAATTGGCGGTACACGTCGACCAGCTTGGCCCGCTCGAGCAGCTTGGTCATCCAGGCGCGTTCCTCGGGCAGGAAGCCGGAGTTCTTCTGGTTGCCTTTCCAGTTCTTCAGGTCGATTTCCTTGTGCGCGATGTTGACGTCGCCGCACAACACGAAGTCCCGCCGTTTCTTGAGCCGGACCAGGTGCGGATAAAACGCGTCGAGAAACCGGAACTTGGCCTGCTGGCGCTCCTCGCCCGACGATCCGCTGGGGAAGTAGGCGCTGACGATCGACATCTTGCGCGCCGGCGTATCGAAACGCAGCTCCAGGTAACGGCCTTCGGCGTCGAACTCCGCCGACCCGAAACCCGTCACCACCTCGCTGGGCTCCAGGCGGCTGTACGCCCCGACCCCGGCGTAACCCTTCTTCTGCGCGAAATGAAAATACCCCTTGACACCCGCCAGCGCCTCGAACCGGCCCACCACATCGGGCGCCTGCGCCCTGACTTCCTGCACACAAATACAATCGGGCCTGGCCTTCGCGAGCCAGGCTTCGAGCCCCTTGCTGCTGGCAGAGCGAATACCGTTGAGGTTCAGGCTGGTCAATTTGAACAAGGGAGTCTCCATGTCGGATGTTGTGGGCGAGCGCCCCGGTCAGGCTTGTGCGCCGGGCCCCCTGCACGACCTGCTGGCCCAGGAATTCGTGCAGTTCTCGGTCGATTGCGGCGTGCTGCGTTTTGGCGAATTCAAGACCAAGGCCGGGCGCATGAGCCCGTATTTCTTCAACGCCGGGTTGTTCGACGATGGCGCCCGGCTCGGGCGGCTGGCGCAATTTTATGCCCAGCGCCTGCTCTCCAGCGGCATCGAGTTCGACATGGTTTTCGGGCCCGCCTACAAGGGAATTCCGCTCGGCGCGGTGTTGGCGGTCGAACTGGCCCGGCGCGGCCGCAACGTCGGATTTGCCTACAACCGCAAGGAAGCCAAGGACCACGGCGAGGGCGGCACGCTGGTGGGCGCCCCGCTCCAAGGCCGGGTGCTGGTGGTCGACGACGTGATGTCCGCCGGAACCGCGGTGCGCGAGTCGATTGCCACCATCCGGGCTGCGGGAGCAACACCGCACGCGGTGGTGATCGCGCTGGACCGCCAGGAGCGTGCCGGTGACGAGACCACTGCCGACGCGCGTTCGGCGGTGCAGTTCGTCCAGCACGAGCTGGGGCTGCAGGTCTGTGCGATTGCGCGGCTGTCGGATCTGCTCCAGTATCTGGAGCAGCACAGCAGTGATGCGCTGGGCGCCCATTACCCCCAGGTACTCGCTTACCGCCAACGCTACGGCGTGCAGCGTGCGGTGCTGCCGCGCGTGCTCACGCTGTCGCAGGTGGGCCAGGTGGCGCGCCACACCGAGGTCGACATCGAAGTCTTCGGCTTCGGCAGCCTGTGCGTCATGGTCGAGGGCCGCTGCGCGCTGTCGTCCTACGCCACCGGCCAGTCGCCCAACACCGCCGGGGTCTGCTCGCCGCCGTCGGCCGTGCGTTGGC
>JANMYG010000029.1:0-4465 GCA_031381865.1 Betaproteobacteria bacterium
GTGGTAGCGACGGTCTGACGGGCAGCGAGCAGGCGATTCTTGAGCGACCGCCGAAGCTCCCCGCGACTGCAGAAATCGGTACCGACCGTATTTGGATCATCGACTGGCTTTCATCCAGCGACAAGCCTGCTGGCTGATCTCAGCAAGACTGCATCGAGTGTCATTCGACAAGGCAGTCTGGACGACAAAGCGCCTTCCGTACCGCCAGCGTGGCAATGCAAACCGCAATTCGGAAGTTATGCCCGCGCCCGCCACATCCGCAACACCCGCGGCAGCACCAGCACCGCCACCACGATCGCCAGCAGAGTGGCCGACATCGGGCGCTGCAGGAAGATGCCCCACTTGCCTTCGCCGATCGACAGCGCATTGCGCAGCTGCGCCTCGGCCAGCGGGCCCAGGATCATGCCCACGACCACCGGAGCGGTGGGGAAATCGAAGCGGCGCATCACCACACCCACCAGGCCGATCGCATACAGCAGCACCAGGTCGAACGCGCTCTGGCGCATGCCGTAGACACCGACGGTCGCGAAGATCAGGATGCCGGCGTAGAGGTGCGGCTTGGGTATCTTGAGCAACTTGACCCACAAGCCGACCATCGGCAGGTTCAGGATCAGCAGCATCACGTTGCCGATGTACAGCGAAGCGATCAGCGCCCATACCAGCGCGGCCGAGGTGGTGAACAGTTGCGGCCCGGGCTGGATGCCGTAGTTCTGGAACGCGCCGAGCAGGATCGCCGCCGTGTTGGACGTCGGTATGCCCAGCGTGAGCAGCGGAATCAGCGTGGCGGTGATGGCCGCGTTGTTGGCCGCCTCGGGACCAGCCACGCCTTCGATGGCGCCCTTGGTGCCGAACTCGGACTGGTCGCGGGCCAGCTTCTTCTCGGTGGCGTAACTCAGGAAGGTCGGTATCTCGCTGCCGCCGGCCGGGATGGTGCCGAACGGAAATCCGATCGCCGTTCCGCGCAGCCAGGCCGGCCACGAGCGGCGCCAATCGTCCTTGGTCATGTGCACCGCGCTGAGCTTGTTCTGCGTCTCGCTCGTGCCGCCTTCGTACAACACCGCGTACAGCGATTCGCCGACCGCGAACAGCCCCACCGCCACCAGCACGATCTCGATGCCGTCGAGCAGTTCCGGCACACCGCCGGTGTAACGCGCCTGGCCGGAAATCTGGTCCATGCCGATCAGGCCGGTCGCCAGGCCGATGAACAGCGCCACCATGCCGCGCAGCGTGCTGCGGCCCAGCACGGCGCTGACGGTGGTAAAGGCCAGCAGCATCAGCATGAAATATTCGGGCGGGCCCAACCGTACCGCGAAGTTCGCCAGCAGCGGCGCGAACAGCGTCACCAGCACGGTGGCGATGGTGCCGGCCACGAACGAGCCGATCGCTGACGTCGCCAGTGCCGCGCCGGCGCGGCCGCTCTTGGCCATCTTGTTGCCTTCCATCGCCGTGACCATGCTGCCGGTTTCACCCGGTGTGTTGAGCAGGATCGAGGTGGTGGAGCCGCCGTACATGGCGCCGTAGTAGATGCCGGCGAAAAAGATCATCGAGGCCGTGGCGTCGACCTTGGTCGTGATCGGCAGCAGCATCGCCACCGCCACGGCCGGTCCGATGCCGGGCAACACGCCAACTGCGGTGCCCACGGCGCAACCGACGAAACACCAGAGCAGGTTGATCGGTGTCGCCGCAGTGGCGAAACCCATCAGGAGCTGGTTCCACAAGTCCATCAGATCCACCCGGTCGAGGTCAGGCCGGGCAAATTGATCGCCAGCAGCTTGGTAAACATCCAGTACACCGGCGCGGCGATCGCCAGGCCGATCAACGCGTCACGCACGACCTGCACCACACCACCACCCGCCCGCGGCTGCCCCTGCGCGTCGGCGTTGCGCAGGCCGCGCACCGCAAGCACAAAACACAGGGCACAACTCAGGATGAAACCGATGGTGGTGATCAGCGCCGCATTGGCGAGCAAGGCGGCCGACATCCAGGCAAAACCGGGCCAGTAGCCATGTTCGGCGCCGCTCGGGTCTTCCATGTTGCGAAAGCCGCCCGCGCGCGCCTCCCAGATCACCCAGACACCGCACACGACCAGCACGCCACCCACCAGCCACGGCAGGAAATTGGGGCCCACACCCGCGTAGCCAGCCTCCGAGGGGATCATCGCGGCACCCGCCGCGATGAAGGCGCCAATGGCCAGCACCGCGGCGCCGATCAGCGTCTGTGGACCAGCGGGCCGGCGCGTGGTCATCAGAGCATTCCGGCCAGGTGCATGGTGCCGCGCAGCGACGCGAACTCGCTGTCGACGAAATCGTCGAAGGCCTTGCCTGTCATCAGGGCAGGAGTCCAGCCGTTCTTCTCCAGGTCGTCGGCCCAGGACTTGGACTTGGTGGCCTTGACGATGATGTCGGTCAACGCGGCACGTTGTTCGGCCGTGATGCCGGGCGCGCCGTAGACACCGCGCCAGTTGCCCAGCACCACGTCGTAGCCGCTTTCACGCATCGTCGGCACATTGATGCCCGGCAGGCGTTTCTCGGACGTCACGCCGATGGCGCGCATCTTGCCGGCCTTGATGTATTCGGCGAACTCGCTGTAACCGCTGCCACCGACCGTCACGTTGCCGCCGAGGATCGCGGCCGTGGCCTCACCGCCGCCGCGGAAGGCGACGTAGTTCACCTTCTTCGGGTCGACACCGACCTTGCCGGCCAGCATCGAGGCCGAGATGTGTTCGGTCGAACCCTTGGAGCCACCACCCCACTTCACGCTGCCCGGGTCTTTCTTGAGCTGCTCGACCACGTCCTTCATGGTCTTGAGGGGCGAGTCGGCCGGCACCACGAACACGTTGTATTCGCTCGTCAGGCGCGCGATAGGCGTCACCTTGTCCAGGCCGACCGCCGGCTTGCTGGTGATGATGCCGCCCAGCATCACCGCACCCATCACCATCAGCGCGTTGCCGTCGCCCTTGCTGGCGTTGACGAACTGCGCCAGGCCGATCACGCCGGCCGCGCCGCCCTTGTTGTCGTACTGGACCGTGTCCACGGCTTTCGCGTCGAGCATCGCCTTGCCCAGCGCGCGGCCGGTGGAATCCCAGCCGCCACCGGGGTTGGCCGGAATCATCATCTTGATATTGGCCGCCGCGTGGGCGGTCAGTGGCAGGGTGCCGGCGGCGGCAAGCGCGGCCAGGGATTTGAGGAAGGTATCGCGACGCATGGTGGTCTCCGGGTATTGAAAAACCACCCTATGATGCACGACCAGCCTGTCAGTTGGCTGTCCGAAACCATTAGGGTAATCACCAAGTCGTGTCCATGCGCCTGCTGCTGATCGAGGACGACGCCGCCCTGCAAATCACGCTGCATCGCGCCCTGGAGCGCAAGGGAATCCGGGTCGAGTTGTGTGCCGATGGCGGCCTGGCGCTGGCGCGGTGGCGCGCGGTCGCGCCGGATGTCGTGGTGCTCGACCTGAGCCTGCCAGGACTCGACGGACTCGAAGTGCTGGAACGCGCCAGAAACAGCGGACTGGCCACGCCGGTGCTGATACTCACGGCCCGCGGCACAGTGGGCGACCGCATCATCGGCCTGAACACCGGCGCCGACGACTACCTGGCCAAACCCTTCGACCTCGACGAACTCGAGGCGCGTATTCGCGCCCTGCACCGGCGGGCAGCGGGTGTGGGCGAAGACAGCCAGTCCGAACTGCGCCAATGGGGGCAACTGCGGCTCGATCCCAACAGCGGCGCGGTCTACCACGGACACCAGGTGCTCGACCTGACGCCGCGCGAGTCGCGCCTGTTGCGGGCGTTGATGGCACGCGCGGGTCGCGCCATATCGAAGGAGCAGTTGCTGGGCATCGTCTTCCCCGGAGAGTCCGAGCTGCGCCATGAGGCGGTCGAAGTGGTGGTCTACCGCCTGCGCAAGAAACTCGCCGACACCGGCGCCACCGTGATGACGCTGCGCGGCCTGGGCTACCTGCTAAAGACGGGTGCCTAGGATGCAACACATGCCGCCCGCGAGCCAATGCACCAGGCAGGTGGCACCGGCCGTTGTCGGCCCTTTGCGGACATTCGCCATTGCGGCGCAGGGTGTCATCCCGGTAATGGTCGCCTCCCCGGCAAAGGTTGTCATCCCGGCGCAGGCCGGGATCCACGTTTGCGCGTGTTATCGCATGTGGTGCCGGGTTTCAGTCCTCCCCGCGTCGCGCCAGGCGGCACCCGGCGGGAGCTCACACTGGGGCGGTCGGTGCTGCGCCCGACTTCCCTGCAGTGCTCGCCCAGCGGTCGCATCGCGGAACTCGCTGCGTTCGCTGCGCTCTCTGCGCTCGGACAACCGCGATGAGAATGATGACGAAGCGCGCTGCGCGCGCCGACCCCTGGGCTGCGCTCCTCGGCGCCCCAGAGTTCGCCCCCGCCGGGCAGCGACTGGCGCGGCGCTGCGCTTGTGGTGTTCGGGCTTCCGGGCCCCGAATACCCGCATGC
>JANMYG010000048.1:0-8073 GCA_031381865.1 Betaproteobacteria bacterium
GGGGCTGGTCCGGCGCGCCATCGGCGGCCACTGGGGACTGATCCCGACGCTGCAAAAGCTCGCGGTCGACAACGCGATCGAAGCCTACAACCTGCCGCAGGGCGTGCTGGCGCACCTGTTTCGCGACATCGCCGCCGGCAAGCCCGGCACCCTGACGCATGTGGGGCTGGACACTTTCGTGGACCCGCGCCACGGCGGCGGCAAGATCAACGCACGCACCACCGAAGACCTGGTGCGGCTGATGCAGATCGATGGCCGCGAGTACCTGTTCTACAAGGCCTTTCCGATCTCGGTCGGCATCATCCGCGCGACCACGGCCGACCCGGACGGCAACCTCACCATGGAGCGCGAGGCGCTGACGCTCGAAGCCCTCGCGATCGCGATGGCGGCGCGCAACTCGGGCGGCATCGTGATCGCGCAGGTGGAGCGTATCGCCGAGCGCGGCACGCTGCATCCGCGGCTGGTCAAGGTGCCCGGGGTGCTGGTCGACGCGGTCGTGGTGGCCACCGACCCTGCGCACCACATGCAGACCTTTGCCGAGCAGTACAACCCGGCCTATTCGGGCGAGATCCGCGTGCCGATGGACACCCTCGACACGCTGCCGATGGGCGCGCGCAAGGTGATCGCGCGGCGCGCCGCGCTGGAGCTGCGGCCCAACAGCGTGGTCAACCTGGGCATCGGCATGCCCGAGGGCGTGGCCAGCGTGGCGGCCGAAGAAAGGGTGATCGACCTGCTCACACTGACGGCCGAGCCGGGTGTGATCGGCGGCATCCCGGCCGGTGGCCTGAGTTTCGGTGCCGCCGTGAACACGCAGGCGGTGATCGACCAGCCCAACCAGTTCGACTTCTACGACGGCGGCGGGCTCGATATCGCGGTGCTGGGGCTGGCGCAGGCCGATGTGCACGGCAACCTCAACGTGAGCAAGTTCGGTCCGCGCTTCGCCGGCGCGGGTGGTTTCATCAACATCAGCCAGAACGCCCGCACCGTCGTTTTCGTCGGCACCTTTACCGCCGGCGACCTTGACCTGGCGCTGGTGGACGGGCGCCTGCTGATTCGCAGTGAAGGCAGCATGCGCAAGTTCGTTCGCGCCGTGGAGCACCGCACCTTCAGCGGCAGCGAGGCTGCCCGCCGGGGACAGAAGGTGTTGTACGTGACCGAGCGCTGCGTATTCAGGCTGGTGGCCGGCAGCGCGGCGCCGGGCGATGGTGGGTCGGCGGCCGGCACCGGCCTGGAACTGGTCGAGATCGCGCCCGGCATCGACCTGGAGCGCGACGTGTTTGCCCACATGGACTTCCGGCCCGCCATCAGCCCGCACCTGAAGCTGATGGACGCGGCGCTGTTTCGCGACGAACCAATGAACCTGCGCGAGCGGCTGCTTGCCACGCCGCTGGCCGACCGGTTCGAGCTCGACCGCGCGCACCGCATGTTGTTCATCAATTTCGAGGGCCTGGCCATCGGCAGCAGCGCCGACATCAGCGATGTCGAGCAACAGGTCACCGCCCTGCTGGCGCCTTTGGACGAACGCGTGGCGGTGGTCGTGAACTACGACAGCTTCCATATCCTGCCGCCGCTCGTGGACGACTACGCGGCCATGGTAGCGCGCCTCAAGGAGCGTTACTACAGCCGCGTCACGCGTTACGGCACCGGCGGTTTCCTCAAGGCGAAGCTGGAAGCGGGACGGGCGTAGCGGCCAACGCGGCCTCGCGCTGCAAGCAGAGTGCGAGGTTCACGCGCTGGTGTCCCCGAGACTGCGGCCAAGCTGGTGCACGCTGTCCAGCGCCTGCGCAACCAGCCCGTGCATCACTTCAGCGACCGTGCTGACCTGATGGAAATAGGCGATGCTCTGCCCGGCCGGGCTGTGCATCAGCGGGGCGATGCGGTGTTCGTCGATGGCGCCCAGCAGGTCGCCCACCAGGATGTCCTGCAACGGCATCCTCAGCGGGTGCGGCGCATCGGGTGCGGCCCATTCCTCCGACCATGCGCTACGTATCTGGCGCAGCGTCTTGCCGCTGTCGGCGCGCGAGATCACGGTGTCGTCGCTGCCGGCAGCGAGCAGCTTGCGGCGCAGCACATCGGGCATCTCGTGTTCGGCCGTGGTGAGCCAGGCGGTTCCGATCCAGACGCCCTGGGCGCCCATGGCCAGCGCCGCGTGGATGTGCCGCCCGGTCGCCACGCCGCCGGCGGCCAGCACCGGAACGTCGCCCGCCATGTCGACGATCTGCGGCACCAACGAGAAGGTGCCGATGGTGCCGGTGTGTGCCCCGGCGTCGTAGCCCTGCGCCACCAGGATGTCGATCGGCTTGGCCAGCGCGCGCTGCGCATGTTTGGGCGAACCGATCAGCGCCAGCACCAGTTTGCCCATCGCCTTGGCCTGCTCGATCACCTCCACCGGCGAGCCGATGCCGCAGGCCAGCAGGTTGACATCGGAGCGCAGCACCGCCTCGAGCTGTTGCCCGGCCATGGCGTTGGAGCGCACGAATTTCGAGCGTTCGCCGGGCTTGGTGGCAGCGGGAACGGCGTATTTCTCGTAGATGCCGGCGACGAAGCTCCGGTGCCCGGGTGGCAACTGGGCCTCGATCGCCGCGCGGTCGTTGTCCTCGGGCATGCCGTCGGGTAGTACCAAATTGACGCCGAATGGCCTGCCACCCACTGCGCGTCGGATCCACGCCAGTTCGCGGGTGATCTCGTCCGGCGTATGCCGGGTCGCGCCCAGCACACCGAAGCCGCCGCAGTTGCAGATCGCCGCGACCACGGCGGCGCTGTGGGAAAAACCAAAGATCGGATAGGCCACGCCGAGCTTGCGGCTCAGGCGGGTGCGCAGTGTGCTGGTCTGGCCGATATCTGCCCCTGGTTGGAACGGGTCTGGCTGGTGAACCGGGAGCATGACGTTCCAGGCGGCAGGCGTCACGAAACGGTCGCCGGCCCCTTGAGCTCGACCGTGTTGCCTTCGGGGTCGCTGAGGTAGATCGATGGGCCCAGGCCGCGGGCGCCGAAACGCTGCTCCACGGGCCCGGCAGATACTCCGGCGGCCTGCAGATGGTTCCGGATCGCCACCGCGTCGAACGGGTCCAGGCGCAGGCAAAAATGGTCGAGGTTGCGCCCCTGCGCTCCCGGCGCCGGGCCACCGGCGCGGCCAAGCTGGCTGTGCACCGGCACCAGGTCGATCAGTGCACGACCGGCACGCAGCTGCACCAGGCCAATGTCGTCCTGACGCCGTTCGACCGTGCAGCCCAGCACACCGCAATAAAACGCCAGCATCCGGTCGAGGTCAATGGCGCGCAGGACGATATGGTCGATGTCGGCGATGTGGATCACGTTCACCCCCGTGCGGTGCGCAGCGCTGTCCGTGGCCTAGATGCCGGTGTCGTAGAAGAACTCCTCGCGCACGATCTTGCCGTTGCCTACAGTGAACAGCCCGACTTCGTCCATCTTCATGCGTTGTCCCGAAGGCTTGTTCGTGACGTCGTACTGGAACCCGACCACGAACCGGTCACCGTGTGGCCATGGGCCGGTCACGTTCGCCGAATGGACCTCGTGGTTGTTGACCCACCACTCGCCCTTGGCCTTGATGGCGGCCAGGCCGGTGGCCTGTTGTGGCGAGCCGGGCATCGCCACCGCTTCCACGCTGACCGCGTCGTCGGCGTAGAGCGTATTGAGCGAGTCCATGTTCTTGCCTTGGCGGCAGAACTCGACCAGTTTTTTCCCAATTTCCATGGTGGTCATGTCATTCCCTTTCAATCGGTAGGCGCGAGCAACGTGTCGCCCGGCCAGTCTACGCCGGTCTTGTCGGGTGTTGCCAGACCCATACGGCGCCAGGGCAATGGCGTGAGTGGATCAGGCTGCCCCGGCGCCCGACTGCCATGGATGGGTCGCCCCAGTGGCGCCCCGCGCCGCGCGACCATGCCTGGTCATGCTGCGCTGGCATCGGCGGCGAGCCGCACCTCCAGCAACTGCGACGCGATCGCCGGGTCGTCGGCATCGGTCACCAGGCTCAGCACCAGTTCATTCCCCTCCACCTGCACGGCGATGCCCTCGACTTTGGGCGCACCCTGCAAAAACTCCAGCCGGCGCAGCGTTCCGTCCGGCCCCACAACACCCACCGCCGAGCCGGCGCAGTGTCCGTCGTGGTAGCTGCTGTCGGTGTTCTCGGCCACGGCGCAAAACACCCACGCGCCTGCGGACAGTGCAGCACCGTCGGTCAGACCCAGCGGCACGCCATCGACCGATCCGAGTTCGATCGTCTGCACGGTCTTCACTGCGGGCGGCACCGGTTTTTGCCCGCCCAGCCAGGGCGCGACCTGGTTCCAGTCCAGGGCGATGCAGGCGTTGCGCGCATCGGCTCGGTTGCCGCGCTGCAGCAGGCGCAGTTCGCCGCTGGCGACGAAGGCGCCTTCGATGTTGAGGTCGGCGAAACGCGCGCGCAGCGGGGCGTACAGCGCCGACAGGTCGACCGGCGCGGCGCGCCCGGTGACCGTGCCCTGCGCGTCCAGAGCGATGAGCACGCCGGTTTCGCGCGTGGGCCGCGACCCCGAGCCCAGCGCCAACAGCGCACCGTGCGGGCAACCGGGCAGGGGTGGCAACAGCGCCAGGCTTTCCAGGTCCGGCTTGGCCGCCTTGCGTTTGCCCTTGCCACTCGGTAGCTCACCCTCGAACAGCCGCAGCAGCCGCACAGGCATGTCGTCGTGGCCCATCGCGTCAAATCGGCCTAGGTGGTGTTCGTCGTCGGCAACCACGTAGAACTGCCCGGCGACCTGCACCAGGCCACTGACGGCGCTCAGGTGCGCCTGCCCTCTGGGGTGCGACCGGGGATCGACCGACAGACTGCGCAGGCAGCGTGGCAACAGCATGCAACGATCTTGGCACAAACACCTGCGGTCGTGGGCGCCGGCTGCCTTCGCGGCAACGTCTCGGCCAGCAGACGATGGATGTGCATGCAGTCCAGGCAGGCATGCAGCAAGAACGTGGCGCTAACAGTTCGGCGCCCGCCACGACCGGGCACCACGCGCCATGGTTTCATGCCTGCGCCGATGGTTGTATTTGCGACACGGAGGTGAAGATCGGAGGCTTTGGCGAGGGCAATACTGATAGCATTTATTTCCGTCCTTCAACCCAACCAAATACCAGAAATGCGACGCCCCACTCCTGCCCACAAGTTTCAAAAAACGCGCCTGGCGCTGCTGGCGAGTTCGATCCTGGTGCTGCCGATCGCGCTCAGTCCCCGTGTCGCCCAGGCGCAGGACAGTGCCCGCGGCGTGATCGCGCCGACGCAGCTCGCGCCAGTGGTGGTGCTCGGTTCGCAATTGCCGGCGACCCCCAGCGGCCTGGCGCAAAACGTCACCATCATCGACCAGAAGGAGATCCAGGAAAGCAATCCTGCGCGCCTCGAAGACATCCTTGGCCGCATCCCTGGCGTGTATGTCGACCGGGCCGGCAAGGCGGGTGGCTTCTCGTCCCTGTACATGCGCGGCGCCGAGAACAGCCACCTGCTGATCCTGATCGACGGCGTCAAGGTCAACGACCCGACGACCACCCGCGGCAGCGCCTACGACCTGTCCTCCATCGACGTGCACCAGATCGAGCGCATCGAAGTGCTGCGTGGGCCGGCCTCGGCCATCCATGGCGGCGAGGCGCTCTCGGGCGTGGTCAATATCATCACGCGCAAGTCGACACAAGCCGGCGTCAGCGGCAGCGTGTATGGCGCCGTCGGCCAGGACCGGCACCGGAAAATCGGGGCCTCGGTCGATGCTGGCAACGATGTCCTGCGGGCGCAACTCAGCGTGGGCGACAGCCGCGACGGCAGTACGGCGGGCGAGGGTTCGCAGAGCTTGCAGAGCTTTTCGGGGTCGCTGCGTCTGACGCCTGGCGCGTCGGTCGAAGGCGTCCTGTTCGCACGCCAGGCGCAGCGCAAGAGCGATGCGTTTCCCGACGACAGCGGCGGCCCGCGCCTGGCGATCAATCGGGACAAGACGCACCGGGATTCGACCGACAGGAGCTGGGGCGCCAATCTTTCTGCGGGTGAGGCGCAGGCAATCCGCCTGCAGGCCGGCGCGTCGGTGTACGAGCGCAGGGAAACCGCCAACAATGCGTTCATCGACGCCGGCGTGCGCTTTCCGGTACCGGCCTTTGTCAGTGACACGGACTTTCGTCGTACCAACGTGTTTGCCACGGCGAGCCACAACTTCGGTGGCTTCGTCACGGTGCTGGCCGGCCTGGAGCACCAGAACGAGCGGGGCAGCCTGGGCAGTGTGGGCGACTTCGATTTCGACGGCAATCCCGACAACCTGCAGTTCAACCTGCGGCGCAGCACCAACTCGGTGTTCGCCGAGGGCCTGTTCCAGATCGCCCAACCGCTGTCGCTGCAGATCGGGCTGCGCCGCGACCGGGTGCAGGGGCTGGATGCACAGACCACGCCGCACCTGGGCGCGGTGTGGGAGCTGCCCGGCGGCGCAACCACATTGAAGGCCAACTACAGCAAGGGTTACAAGCCGCCGAGCTTCTTCGCGCTGGGTTTTCCGATTGGCGGCAACCCCAACCTGCGGCCCGAACGCAGCAGGAATGCCGAACTCACGCTGGAGCACCGCTTCGATGGGGCGGCCTCATCGGTCCAGCTGAGTGCCTTCAGGATCGACTACAAGGACCTGGTCGACTTCACGATTGATCCGAATACCTTCGTTCCGCTGAACGTCTATCGCGGCACGGTGGTCGTCAAGGGAATCGAGCCCATGCTCAAACTGAAGGTATCGGATCGGCTGAAGGCACAGCTCGGTTTGACTTTGCTCGACATCAATGAAAGGGACGGGCTGGCACCGCTGCGCAACCGGCCGGAAAGGAAGGCCAACGCGAGTCTGGTCTACGACATCGACGACCGCTCGTCGCTGTTCGCAGTGGCGTCTTATACCGGGCGATTTCTCGACCGCTCGAACCCGACCGGCGACATCTTCCTGCCGGGCTTCACCACGGTCGACATCGCCTACGCGATGCAGTTCGGCAAGCTGCGCGTGAAGTTGGCGATCGACAACCTGCTGGGCAAGCGTTACGAGCAGTTCGTCGGATTCGCGGCGCAGGACCGGCGCTTGCGCTTCGAGCTGCGCGCCGATTTCTAGGTCGGCGGCCCGATGCGCGTTCGTATGCTGAACGCCGCCACCAGCACCGTCAGCCAGGCGAGCATCAAGCCCATGCCCTCGCGTGCGGTTTCCTCGGCCATCAGCACCGGCCAGCGCCAGAAGCCGGGCATTTGCGGCCAGTAGAAGATCACCAGCCCGAGCCAGAGCGGGACGCTGGCCCACAACACGCCGGCGCCGGGTTGGGTGCGCAGCAGGTCCGGCCGCAACGCGGCCAGCAACGCGCACGCCGCCGGCACGATGTAGTAGACGATCCACAGCCACAGGTCAGGGTCGTTGTACTGCACTGCGGCAAAGCCGAGCATCGTCACACCCAGCAGCAGGTTCAGGTAGCGCATCGTCTTGGTTCAAGTGTTGCCACGTCCGCCGGGCGCCTGGATCGAGCGCGCGGCAGTCTCAGGGGGCGAAGCCGTCGCTCTTGATATAGGCCACCACACCCTTGCGCTCTTCGAGCGTGAAAACCGCTTTCCAAGGTGGCATGGCCTTGAAGCCGTAGGTGACCCGGTCGAAGATGAACTCCGGCTCCAGGTTGCCGGGATTGAGCTTGGGTGCCTTGCCGGGGTAGGCGCTGGCGCCATGGCAATGGCGGCATTGGGTATTCCAGACGCCCTGGCCGATCTTGATATTGGTCGGGTCGCGCAGGTAACCCGGATCGAACTTGGGTACCGGTTCGTCGGCTTCAGCCGGTGTGGTGGCCTTGGCAGGATCCTGCGCGCGCGCTGGTCCATGCAATCCGAATGAGGCGGCGACGGTGATCAGCAACGCAGTGCCCCACACCGATCGACCACCTACTCGGGAACGCGCTGGCTCTGGATGGTGCATGGGTGGTCTGCAATTTGAAGCGCCATGGCCGCCGCGCGCGCCATTGCGGCGGCGGCCAGGACGGGTACTACTCAGGGAACGACCTTGTAGATCGTGTCGAGCGAACCGTTGGGGCCGGTGGTGACGGAGG
>JANMYG010000070.1:0-1820 GCA_031381865.1 Betaproteobacteria bacterium
CCAACTCGTGTAATCTCGCTCATGGGACTTCTCCTTCCAAAGGTTGTAGATTGACTTCCAAACCAATCTTGGCACGCGATGCCGTTACCTGGAAGTGGGAAGTCCCTTCGTATTCATGCCGCTGCGCCGAGCGCCGCACCGGCCTGATCCAACGAGCATGGGGGCACGCCGACGGCCTGGAATTTCGCTGCGCTGCGCTGCGCCGAGCGCCGCGCCGGCCTGCTCCGGCTGGCGTGGTGGGAGTGCTGTGCGCCAGGCGCCCCCGCCTCGCCAAAGCCCGGCCTGTTTCTTGATAGTTGAGTAATTTGGCATCGGAGCCTGAGCAGCGGCGCACCATTCCGATACGCCGGTGCGACTGGCGCCAGACCTGGGAAAACGCAGCATGACATTCACAGTCCTCACGGCGGAATTCGCGCACGAGACCAACACCTTCAGCCGCGTACCGACCGGCTACGACAGGTTCATGGCACGCTCCAACTGCCTCGCCGGCGAGTTGGCGATTGCGGCGCGTGGACAGGCCAACACCGAACTGGCCGGTTTCCTGGACGCGGCGCGTGCGCACGACTGGCGCGTCATCCACGTGCTGAGCGCCTCGGCCAACCCGGGCGGGCCAGTCACGCGGGACGCCTTCGAGCGGCTGGCCGGGCCGATCGTGGCGGCGGCGCGTGCACACCAGGGCGAATTGCACGGCATCCTGCTCGGGCTGCACGGCGCCATGGTGACCGAGTTCTGCGAAGACGGCGAAGGCGAATTGCTGGCGCGCCTGCGCGCCGTGGTCGGCCCCGGTTTGCCGATCGCCATCACGCTGGACCTGCACGCCAACGTGACGCGCGCCATATGCGCGCTGGCCAACATCATCGTGTCGTACCAGACCTACCCGCACGTCGACATGCGGCGCACCGGGCTGCAGGCTGGTGCGATCCTGCACAGAGCCATGGCCGGGGAAATACAGCCGGCCACGATCCGCGTCCAGCGCCCGATGCTGGGCGAGACCAGTGGCGGGCGCACCGACAAGGGGCCGATGCTGGACTGGCTCGCACGCGCACGGGCCCATGAGGCCGACCCTGACGTATTCGCGGTCAGCCTCAATGCGGGTTTCAGCCATGCCGACATCGCCGAGGTCGGGCCGACCGTGCTGGTCACCTGCCAGGGCCCAGTGCAGCGGCACCGCGCCTTTGCCGAAAGCATCGCCGACGACGTGTGGGACAAACGCTTCGAGCAGCTGAACCACTACTACACGGTGGACGAGGCGGCGGCACGCTGCGCCACCTACCAGCCGGCGCGCGGCCCGATCGTGGTCGCGGACTATTCCGACAACCCGGGTGGCGGTGCCTACGGCGACTCGACCAACTTGCTGGCAGCGCTGTTGCGCGCCCGCGTCGGTTATGCCTGCTTCGGGCCGATGGTCGACCCCGCGGTGGTGGGCCAGCTCCAGGGCCACGAGGTCGGCGACACGGTCGACATCGACCTCGGCGGCAAGAACGACCCGCATTTTGTCGGCGCGCCGCTGGCCCTGCGCGCCACGCTGCTGCTCAAGAGCGACGGTCGTTACATCGGCGACGGCCCGATGGTCGGCGGCCAGCAACGCAGCTGGGGGCCGACCGCGGTGGTCCGGGTCGACGGCATCGACATCCTGGTGGTGACCAACGCGGCCCAGATCTGGGACCAGCAGCAGTTCAAGGCCTTCGGCATCGACCCGCGGGCGAAGGCCGTGGTGGCGCTCAAGTCGGCGCAGCACTTCCGGGCCGCGTTCGAGCCGATGGCGGGCGAGGTCATCGTCTGCGACAGCGGCGCCTTGTGTGCGCCGGACTGCACCGTGC
>JANMYG010000072.1:0-6804 GCA_031381865.1 Betaproteobacteria bacterium
CCGGGCCACACGTCCGAGCCGCCATGCAGCACCAGGCCATCGAGCCATTGGGCGTAATCCGCGAAACCCACATCGCCGCGCGCCGTGTCACCGACCGGCGACGGGACCATCACCGGCAACGCGCCACCGTGCATGAGCCAGTGCGGAACCGACTGCTCCACGTATTGCAGCGTCTTGATGGCGAAGGCGCTGCGCCCGGCATCGGGGTAGAAGAAACAGGCGCTGACGCCGATCTTCAGGCGGTCTTTGGTGGCGGCGCCCATAGTCACATCGCGGCCTGGAACAGGCGCTCGAAATCGGCCGCCGTGCACGGGCGCGGGTTGGTCTGGTGGCACATGTCGTCGGTGGCGATCTGCACCAGGCGCGGCAGGTGTTCGGCCCGCACGCCGTGCGCGGACAGCGGCCCGACGATGCCGACGCTGGCCTTGAGGTCGCGCAACCAGGGCACGAAAGCCGCGCCGCCGCCCGCAACCCGGCAGACATGCGCCAGTTCGTCGAACTTGCCTGGGGCCGCCTCGTGGTTCCAGGCCAGCACGGTGTCGATCATCAAGGCGTTGGCCAGGCCGTGGTGCAGGTCACACACGGCGCCCAGCGCGTGGGCGCAGGAGTGGACCGCCCCCAGGTCCTTCTGGAACGCGATCGCACCCATCATCGACGCCATCATCATGTCGCTGCGCGCCTGCAGGTTGCCCGGCTGCCGCACCGCCGCCAGCAAGGCGCCGGCAGCGATGCGGGTGCCTTCGAGCGCGATGCCGTCGCACAACGGGTGGTAGGCCGGTGACAGGTAACTCTCGATGTTGTGGGTCAGCGCGTCCATTCCGGTGGCCGCCGTCACGGCGGCAGGCAGGCCGAACGTGAGCTCGGGGTCGGCAAAGACGGTCCGGGCCAGGATCCGGGGGCTGAACACGACGCGTTTGAGATGGCTGTCGTTTTCGCTCACCACGCTCGAGCGCCCGACCTCGGAGCCGGTGCCCGAGGTGGTGGGGAGCGCGACGAAATACGGCAGCGCGTGCACGATCGGCCGCACGTGGGGATGGTCCCATACGTATTCCAGGATGTCGCCCTCGTGCGTGGCGGCCAGGCCCACGATCTTGGCCACATCGAGCGCGGCGCCGCCACCAAAACCGATCACGCAGTCGGCGCGATGGGCCCGGTAGGCGGCGGCGCCATCCATCACCTGGCTGCAGGTCGGGTTGCCGAAAACTCCGCTGAACACCGCCACGTCGAGGCCGGCAAGGTGGGTCCGGAACTCGGCCAATACCGGCAAGGCACCCAGCGCCCGGTCGGTCACGATCAACGGGCGTTGGCAACCCTGCTCGACCAGATGCGCGCCCACCAGCATGCGCGCGCCGGCGCCGAACTTGATCGGGGTGGGAAAGGAAAAACTGGTGATGGTCATGGGGCGGCTTTCAGGGTGTTCAACTCGGGTTGTCTTTGCGGGTTCGGGCATGGTGTCATTGCCGGGTCCAGGGTGTCGTCACTGCGGGCTTGAGCGTTTTGTCATTGCGGGCCAGTGGATGTTGTCCTTGCGGATCCGAAGGTGTCGCACCTGCTGCCATTGCGGCCCCGGGTCGCGTCCAGCGTGGCAGCACCCGCAACCCGTGGATCCCGAATCATGGCCCGGACGACAAACGGGGCGTCAGATGATTTCGAAATAGCGTTTCATCTCCCAGTCGGTCACGGCGTCGAGCCACTGGCGCCATTCCCAGTCGCGCGTGGCGGCAAAGTGGTCGACGAAGCCGTCGCCCAGCCAGTCGCGCGCGATGTCCGACTGCTGGAATATGCGGTTGGTCTCGACCAGCGTTCTGGGGGCGCGCGGGATGTGCTCGGCGCCGACGTTGGTGCCGGTAATGGGTGGTGTGGTCAGCTTGAGCCCTTTTTCCACTCCGTCGAGCCCGGCCGCGATGACCGCCGCCATCGCCACGTAGGGGTTCACGTCCGCCCCCGGGCAGCGGGTCTCGAGCCGCGTGGCCTTGGGGCTGCCGGCGATCACACGGAAACTCGCGGTCCGGTTGTCCATGCCCCAGGTCGGCTTGACCGGCGCCCAGAAGCCGTCGACCAGCCGTTTGTAGCTGTTGATGGTGGGCCAGATCATCGGTGCGAAATCCATCATGCAGGCGACCTGGCCCGCCAAGTAGCTTTCGAACAGCTTGCTCATCTTGCGTGGCTGCCTGGCATCGAAGAAAAGGTTGGTCTTGCCGTCGGACAGGCTCTGGTGGATGTGGCCGCTGCAGCCGGGCATGTTCTGGTGCGGCTTGGCCATGAAGCTGGGCATGATGCCGAAGCGCGCGCCGATCTCCTTGGCGCCGGTCTTGAACAGCAGCGCACGGTCGGCCTGCTCCAGCGCCTCGGAAAAACCGATCGCCGCTTCGTAGACGCCGGGACCGGTCTCGGTATGCAGGCCCTCGATCGGCACCCCGAATGCCAGCATGTCGTCCATCAACGCGTTGAAGAAATCGCGGTGCTGGTTCATGCGCAGCAGCGAATAACCGAACATGCCGGGCGTCAGCGTCTGCGGCGACACGCCCTTCTTGGCCGCCCAGGACTCGGGCGTTTCGACAAAGTTGAACCACTCGAACTCCATGCCGGTCATGACCTGGAAGCCCATCTTCTCGGCGCGCTTCAACACCCGCTTGAGCGCCTGGCGCGGGCACTGGGCGTGCGGCGTACCGTCGGCGTTGACGAACTCGCCCAGGAAGAACGGCACCTTGTCGTCCCATGGCACATGGCGCGCGGTGTTCAGATCCAGCCGCGCCAGCGCATCGGGAAATCCGTGGTGCCAGCCGGTGGCGGTGGTGTTGTCGTAGGTGACGTCCATCATGTCCCAGCCCAGCACTACGTCGCAGAACCCGAAGCCGCCTTCCGGGTAGGGTTCGGCGGCGCCCAGAAACTTGTCGCGGTGCAGGTACTTGCCGCGCAACACGCCGTCGATGTCGCTGACCGCGACCTTGACCTTGACGGCGCCCGACTTCCGGATCGCGGCGACCGCCGGGTGGACTTTGGCAGGGGCCTTGGATGTGCTTGCCATGCGGCGTTCCTTGTTCCTTGTGATGCGGGTGGCTGGGTTGGCGCGGCCTGGCCGGATGGCGCGGGCCCGACGGTGTGATTCTGACGCAAATGCGGGCCGGATCAGGGGCGTTTTCTCAGCCCCAGCACCATCACGGCACCCACCACCAGTAGCGCGCCGGCCACCTGCACCAGGGCGATCGACTGGCCCAGGATCAGCCAGGCCAGCACCAGCGCGAACACCGGCTCGACGTTCATGATGGCCGAGTTGCCGACCACGCCCAGACGCGGCAGCACCGTGAACATGATGGTGAAGGCGGTGCCGTAGAGGAACGTCAGCGCCCCCAGGCCCCACCATCCCGCTGCAGCCTGGGGCAGGTGGAAACCGCCCTGGATGCCGATGCTGGCCAGCGCCACGAGCGCCGCGATGGCCATGGTGGTGGCAGTACGCACTCGGCCGTCCACATCACCCGCTTCGTGCTGCGTCAGCACCAGCGCCAGGCCGAAGGTACCGGCCGCCGCCAGCGCAAAGGCCACTCCGGCACCGATGCGGCCCCATTGCCCGGCCACACCCAGACCGGAAGTGGCGCCCAGGACATCGAGCGCCAGCGCCAGCCCCACCAGGATCACCGGCATGGCCACCAGCATCGGACGTGCCGGCCGCTCGCGGTACACCGCCCAGGCCCACAGCGCGGTCCAGATCGGGTAGGTGTTGAAGGCCAGCAATGCCAGCGCCACCGGCAACCGGGCCACGGCGGAGTACAGGCACAGGCTCTGGACCCCGATCAACAGGCCGATCAGCGGCAACATGCGCTGGTGGCGCGGCGTAAAGCCGATGCGAACGCCCTTGGCCGCCAGCAGCGCGGCGATCACACACGCCGTGACAGCGCTGCGGAACACCACCGCGGTGGCCACGTCGACACCGTTGTTGAAGGCGATGCGCGCAGCCACATGGTTGGCGCCCATCATGAGCGCGATCAACAACAAGGTGGCGAATGCGGTGCCGCTCAGGGCGCGCGTGGAACCCATCTGCGGCGTGCTTATGGCAGCGTGGCCAGATGCGCCTGCGCGGCGGTGGCCAGCTTCTCGTCGAAGGTGGCCAGCGGGGCTTTCAGTTCGGCGGCCAGCCAGAGGTAGGCGGCGTCATAGGCAGACAACTGGTAACGGATGGCCAGCGCGACGACGGCCTGGATGTCGATCCGGTGCAGGTCGATCTGCATTTCCGCCACCTGGGCCAAGCCGTCTGCGACATGCAACTCTCCGCGCCGCTGTTTCTTGGCGGCCACGTTGGCAATCTCCGCATACAACAGGTCGGGGGCATGCAGAGCCCGACCGAGGATGCGTTGCTCTGCCTCCACCTGCCACGACTCGCGAAAGAGAATACCGGCCAGTGCGCTGCAATCCAGCACCAGAGGTGGACGGGCGAGGTAGTGGCTCGGTGGTTCGGCCAAAAAGAGCCGCGGCCCTGGCGCGCTCACCGGCTGTCCCTGTCTTGCCGAATGATGTCGATGCTGGACAGTTGGTCAGGGATTGGATTGGGGTATTTCGCATTGAGTTCTGCCACCACCTGTTCGACGGTCTTCCAGCCTTGTCGGACGATCGGGTGCCCTTGTCGGTCGAACCCCACCACCTTGCCTTCGCGGCCCGCTCGGCTAGCGGTCATCGGGACTGCAGCCTCGCCACCGCTCACGGCCTGTTCGATCAGGAACATCAACTCGCCCTGCAGCGACCGGTGGTTGCGCGCGGCCCGTTGACGCAGGGCCTCGGCCCATTGATCCGGCACATCCTTGACAGAAATATTGGCCATAATGACTCCGAAATGAATGTTTTTTGAAGTTTAGATCATTATTTGATCCAATTCAACAACAAAACGGATGCAACAAGGTTGCTTCTCTTGGCGCTCCTCAACGTCACCCCGCCGACAAGGGCCGTAACAACTCCGCCAGATCACTCTCGGTAAACAACGGCTGCTTGCGCCCGGCGGCACCGCTGTACATGCTGTCGGCCAGCGCGGCTTTGCGCTCCTGCAGTGCGAGGATGCGCTCTTCGATCGTGCCCTGGGCCACCAGCTTGACCACCCACACGCTCTGGGTCTGGCCGATGCGGTGGGCGCGGTCGGTGGCCTGGTTCTCGACCGCCGGGTTCCACCACGGGTCGTAGTGGATGACGGTGTCGGCCTGCGGCAGGTTCAGGCCAACGCCGCCGGCCTTCAGACTGATCAGGAACAAAGGCACCTGGCCGCTGGTGAACTGTTCGATCAGGGCGTCGCGCTTCTGGCTCTGGCCGGTGAGCTTGACCCAGCGCAGATTGCGTTTTTCGAGCTCGGCCTCGATCAGCGCCAGCATGCTGGTGAACTGCGAAAACAACAGGATCCGCCGGCCCTCGGACAACATCTCGGGCAGCAGCTCCATCAACTGCTCCAGCTTGGCCGAGGCCTTGACTTTCTTCGCAGCGGTCAGTTTCAGCAAGTGGGGGTCGCAGCACACCTGCCGCAGCTTGAGCAAGGCGTCCAGGATGGTGATCTGTGACTTGGCCAGCCCTTGGGTGCCGAGCGCATCGCGCACGGTCTTTTCCATGCCCAGGCGAATGGTTTCGTACAGGTCGGCCTGTGGGCCAGAGAGTTCGACCCGCATCGTGGTTTCCACCTTGGGCGGCAACTCGGCGGCCACCAGCGCCTTGGTTCGGCGCAACATGAAAGGCGTGATACGGGCGCGCAGCTGGGCCAGGCGATCCGGGTTGCCGAGTTTTTCGATCGGCGTTCGGAACAAGTCCGCAAAGCGCTTCTGGCTGCCCAGAAAACCAGGCATCAGGAAGTGGAACAGGCTCCAGATCTCGCCCAGGTGGTTTTCCATCGGGGTGCCCGAGAGGCACAGGCGATGCCGGGTCTGCAGCGCACCCACCACCTGCGCCGCATGGGTGCTGGCGTTCTTGATGTTTTGCGCCTCGTCCAGCACCACCAGATGCCAGGGAGCCTGGAGCCAGCGCTCTCGGTCGCGCTGCAGCAGCGAGTAGGGCGCGATCACCACGTCGTGCGCCTCGATCGTGTTGGTGACGCCATGGCGGTCCTTGCCGTGGATGACCAGGCAGCGCAATTGCGGACAGAACCGGGCCGCCTCGCGCTGCCAGTTGCCCATCAGGCTGACCGGGGCAATGATCAGGGCCGGGCGGGTCAGCCGCCCCGCATCCTTTTCGACCTGGATGTGGACCAGGGTCTGCACGGTCTTGCCCAGGCCCATGTCGTCGGCCAGGATGCCGGCCAGACCGTGGGTGCGCAGGAACTGCAGCCAGTTCAGGCCCTGCAGCTGGTAGGGCCGCAGGGTGGCTTGCACGCTGGCGGGCATGGCGACCTCCGGCAACTCCGCCGCGCCACGCAGTTGCTGCACCATCTTGCGCAGTGCGCCCGCGCCATCCCACACGGCGCCGTCCCCGAGCGCCGCACCGGTGCGCAGGGCATCCAGCCGCGATAACCGCAGGCTGTCGCCGGTGAAATCATGGTGGCGGTCCCCCACCAGTTCCAGCAGTGCCGCCATCCAGGGCCGCAGCGTGTCGGTGGGCAGCCGGATATAACCGCTGCCATCCGGCGCCCGCAGGTAGATGTGGGGTGGCAAATTCGGCTGGCCGGTTGTCGGGTCCGGCGCGGACGCGGCGGCTGCGGCGATCAGGTCCGGCAGCCAAGGCAGGATGTTGTGGCGCTGGCCGTTGATCTCCATGCCCAGCGAGAGGTCGAACCAGGGCGAGGTGGCGCCTGGTTCGCCATCGTCGTCGTCAGCACCTTCGGCCCGCAGCTGCACGCAGAGC
>JANMYG010000110.1:0-4697 GCA_031381865.1 Betaproteobacteria bacterium
TCTCGAAGCCATGGCCAGCGCCCTGCCCGTGATTGCCACCGCCGTGGGTGGCAATGCCGACCTGGTGGTGCCAGGGCAGACCGGTGAAATCGTGTCGCCTGCAGATCCGCAGGCCATGGCGGTGCGCCTGGTAAAACTGGCGTCCAACCCCGAGCGGGCGCGCACCATGGGCAAGGCGGGCCGCCAGCGTGTACAAACGCACTTCAGCATGCAGGCGATGGTGGCGACCTACCGGTCCGTGTACGACCAGCAGATGCGTCGCGTCCGCGCGGCCCAACAACAACACTAGACACCATGTGCGGCATTACCGGCATCTTCGACACCCGCGGTGGCACCGAGATCGACCGCGCCGTGCTCCAGCGCATGAACGATTCGCAGTTTCATCGCGGGCCGGATGAAGGCAGTTTGCATATCGAACCTGGCGTGGGGCTGGGCCACCGGCGCCTGTCCATCATCGACATCGCCACCGGGCAGCAGCCGCTGTTCAACGAAGACGGTTCCGTGGTCGTCGTCTTCAACGGCGAGATCTACAACTACCAGCAGCTGATCCCCGAGCTGCAGGCGCTGGGGCATGTGTTCCACACGAAGAGCGATACCGAAGTGATCGTGCACGCGTGGGAGTCCTGGGGCGCCGAATGCGTCAAACGGTTCCGGGGCATGTTCGCGTTCGCACTGTGGGACCGCAACCGCCAGACCTTATTCCTGGCGCGCGATCGGCTGGCCGTCAAGCCCATGTATTACGCCTTGCTGGACGACGGTACGCTGTTGTTCGGCTCCGAACTGAAGTCCGTCCTGGCGCACGGTGGACTGCGACGCGACATCGATCCCATGGCGGTGGAAGAGTATTTTGCGCTGGGCTACGTTGCCGAACCTCGCACCATCTTCAAACAGGCCAGGAAGTTGCCGCCAGCGCACACCTTGTCCATTCGCCGGGGCCAGCCGATCGGCGAGCCGGTGGCCTACTGGGATGTCCGCTTCACTCTTGACAACCCGATCTCCGACGCCGATGCACAAGCCGAACTGGTCCAGCGCCTGAAAGAGTCGGTGCGATTGCGCATGATCGCCGAAGTGCCGCTCGGTGCCTTTCTGTCTGGCGGCGTGGACAGCAGCGCTGTCGTTGCGGTCATGGCCGGTTTGTCGAGCACTCCCGTCAACACCTGTTCCATCGGCTTCGATGACCCAGCTTTCAACGAGTCCGAGTTTGCGCAAAAGGTGGCCGACCGCTACCACACCAACCACCGGCTTGAATTTGTCAAGAGCGACGATTTTGACCTGATCGACACCCTGGCGCGCCTGTACGACGAACCGTATGCCGACAGTTCGGCCATTCCCACCTACCGCGTCTGCCAACTCGCGCGCAAACACGTCACGGTGGCGCTGTCGGGCGACGGCGGCGACGAATCCTTTGGTGGCTACCGGCGTTATCGCCTGCATGTGATGGAAGAGCGCATGCGTACGGCGCTGCCCTCCGGCGTGCGCCGCCCCTTGTTTGGCGCGTTGGGCCGGATCTACCCGAAGGCCGACTGGGCGCCGCGCGTGTTCCGCGCCAAGACCACGTTCGAGGGGCTGGCCCGCAGTTCGGTCGAGGCCTATTTCCATTCCGTGTCGATCCTGCGCGGCCCGATGCGTGAAGCGCTTTTCAGCCAGCGCTTCAAGTCCGAACTGGCCGGGTACGATGCGCAGCAGGTGTTCGACCGCCATGCGGCGCAGGCCGGTACCGACGACCCGCTGGCGTTGATCCAGTATCTGGATCTCAAGACCTACCTTGTCGGCGACATCAACACCAAGGTCGACCGCGCCAGCATGGCCCATTCGCTCGAGGTGCGAGAGCCATTGATGGACCACGAACTGGTGGAGTGGCTCGCAACCTTGCCCTCGAGCCTGAAGATTCGCGGCCAGGAAGGCAAGTACCTGTTCAAGAGGTCGATGGAGCCGCACCTGCCGCAGGAGGTCCTGTACCGGCCCAAGATGGGATTCTCGGTGCCGCTGGCGCGCTGGTTCCGCGGGCCGCTCAAGCAACGTGTACGCGACGCGGTGCTGGGTGAACGGTTGGCTGCCACCGGCTGGTTCGACACCGATTACCTGCGTCATCTGGTGGAGGCGCACCAGTCGGGCGCCCGCGACTACAGCTCACCTCTGTGGACGTTGCTGATGTTCGAGGCCTTCCTGCGGCAAGTGGTCGATGGTGCCGACGCCGCATCGGCCGGCGCCGGACAGCCTGAACGCGCGGCCGTGGCGACATGAGTGTGCGCAGCGCCGCGCCGCCCCAAGCAAGCACAGCCCCCATGGCAGGCAGCGCATCACAGGAAGTGAAAAGCGCGGGCGTAGGCTTGAAGATCCTCCACGTCTTGGACCATTCCATTCCGCTGCACAGCGGCTACACATTTCGCACCCTCTCGATCCTGCGCGAGCAGCGCAGGCTCGGCTGGGAAACGCTGCAGCTCACGACCCCCAAACAGGGTCCGACCGCGTCACTCCAGGACGATGTCGACGGCATGACGTTTTACCGCACGCCTAACGCCGGGGGTGCCGGCCTGCTGACCCAGATGCGGCTCACAGCCAGCCGGATCGGCGACATCGTTCGCAACCACCGACCCGACGTGATCCACGCCCATTCACCGGTGCTCAATGCATTGCCCAGCCTGTGGGCCGGGCGGCGCCATCGCCTGCCGGTGGTCTATGAAATGCGCGCTTCATGGGAGGATGCGGCGGTTGACCACGGAACCACCGTAGAAGGCAGCGCGCGTTACCGGCTGTCGCGTGCGCTGGAGAGTTTCGCCTTGCGCCAGGCTGACCAGATCACGACGATCTGCGAGGGGCTGCGCGGTGACATTGCCCTGCGCGGCATTCCGAAAGAGCGCATTACCGTGATTCCGAACGCGGTCGATGCCGCCATGTTCCGGTTTGGCGTGGACGCCGACCCGGATTTGCGCCGCTCCCTTGGCCTCGATGGCGCGACAGTGATTGGCTTTGCGGGTTCCTTCTATGGTTACGAAGGGCTCGATTTGCTGCTGGAGGCGGCGCGGCGCATGCTCCCACGCCACCCCAACTTGCGTGTGCTGCTGGTAGGCGGCGGGCCGCAGGAAAACAATCTGAAGGCCCAGGCGGCGGCCATCGGTCTGCAGGACCGCGTGATTTTCACCGGGCGTGTTGCGCATGCCGACGTGCAGCGGTACTACGAACTGATCGACGTGCTGGCTTATCCGCGCTTGCCGATCCGGCTGACGGAACTGGTAACGCCACTCAAGCCGTTGGAGGCCATGGCACAGGGGCGCATGTTCGTCGCCTCCGACGTGGGCGGGCACCGCGAACTGGTGCGCCACGGCGAAACCGGCTTTCTGTTTCGAGCCGGCGATGCGGCAGCCCTTGAGACAGCGATCGACGACGTGCTCGCGCGGCGCGAGATATGGCCGCGGATCCGTTTGCAGGCGCGCCGCTTCGTGGAGTCGGAGCGCACCTGGGCGGCCAGCGTGGCGCGTTACCGCGCCGTCTACCAACGGGCGCTGGGCCGGTACGACCGCGCCCAACCCGTTCGCACCTGAGGCCAGGCTGTGTGCGGTATCCACGGAATCTACCGGTTTGACGGGCAGGACGTCGCTCCAGGGATGCTGTCGGCCATGGGCAACGTCACCCGGCACCGGGGACCGGACGACGAGGGCATGCAAATCGACGGGCCCTGTGGAATTGCCATGCGTCGCCTGTCCATCATCGATCTGGCGGGCGGCCACCAGCCGCTGTCGAACGTCGACCAGACGCTCTGGCTGGTCTGCAACGGAGAAATCTACAACTACCGCGAGTTGCGCTCCGAACTCCAGGCCAAGGGTTACCACTTCAAGACCGGCTCGGACAGCGAAGTGCTGCTGCACCTGTATGCCGAGGAGGGCGACGACTTCGTCGTGCGACTCAACGGCATGTTCGATTTCGCGCTGTGGGATGTGGGCCGACGGCGGCTGTTGATCGGCCGCGACCGGATCGGCGTCAAACCTCTCTACGTGCTGCAGGACGAAACGCGCCTGGCGTTTGCCACCGAGGCCAAGGCGCTGATCGCATTGCCGGGTGTGCGGGCCGAGCTGAACCGCGGCGCGGTTGCCAGTTATCTGCACCTGGGTTATGTCGCCGCACCCGACTGCATTTTTCAGGGAATTCGCAAGCTGCCGCCCGCCACATTGCTGGCGGTCGAAAACGGGCAGGTACGCGAGTGGCGTTACTGGCGACTTCCCGCGCATGTCGACCAGAGGCTGACCGAACACCAGTGGATCGACCGCGTCCGGGCGCAGCTCGAAGAATCGGTCCGCATGCAGATGGTCAGTGATGTTCCGATCGGCGCCTTCCTGTCGGGCGGTGTCGACTCCAGCGCCGTGGTCGGCTTCATGTCCAGGCATTCCCAGGACCCGATTCGCACTTATGCCATTGGTTTCACCGGTGGCGAAGCGGAGGCGCTCTACAACGAACTGCCCTACGCGCGCCGCGTGGCCGAGCTGTTCGGCACCCAGCACCGCGAGATCGTGGTGCGCCCCGACGTCGTATCGCTGCTGCCGAAACTGCTGTGGCACATGGATGAACCGATTGCCGACACGGCTTTCATCACCACCTACTTGGTGTCGGAATTCGCCCGGCAAGACGTCAAGGTCATTCTCTCCGGCGTCGGCGGTGACGAACTGTTCGGGGGTTACCGTCGTTATCTCGGGGAGCATTAC
>JANMYG010000117.1:0-4588 GCA_031381865.1 Betaproteobacteria bacterium
ACATCGCCCGGCTTGATCTTTCCATCCAGGATCGCCTTGAGCCCCGATTGCTCATCGTCAAATACCCGTGCCGGGCCAGTCATGACCGGATTTTTCAAACCGGTGATCTTGGCGACGCAGCCTTCGGGCGACAGGTTGCCCTTGAGTATCGCCAGGTGCCCCTGGCGGTACATCGGTTTGTCGATCGGGCGGATCACGTCCTGGTCGGACCGTGGCGCGTCGGGGATGTCCTTGAGCACCTCGGCGATGGTTTGCCCGCTGATGGTGATGCAGTCGCCGTGCAGCAGCCCGGCGACCAGAAGCATCTTCATGACCTGCGGAATGCCGCAGGCCTGGTGCAGGTCGACGGCCAGGTATTTGCCGCTCGGCTTGAGGTCGCACAACACCGGCGTCTTGACGCGAATGCGTTCGAAATCGTCGATGCTCCACTCCACCTCGGCGGCGTGCGCAATCGCCAGGAAATGCAGCACCGCATTGGTCGACCCGCCAGTGGCCATCACCACCGCCACGGCGTTTTCGATCGCCATGCGCGTGACGATATCGCGCGGCTTGAGGTCGCGCTTGATCGCTTCGACCAGCACCCTGGCCGATTCCCGCGCCGAGGTCAATTTCTCGTCGTGCGGGTTGGCCATGGTGGAGGAGTAGGGCAGAGAAATGCCCAGCGCCTCGAAGGCCGAGGACATGGTGTTGGCGGTGTACATGCCGCCGCAGGAACCGGTGCCCGGAATGGCGCGGCGCTCGATCTCCAGCAGGTCGGCGTCGCTCAGGTTGCCCGCGGCGTTCTGGCCCACAGCTTCGAAAACACTGACGATGTTGAGGTCCTGGCCCTTGTAATGGCCGGGCAGGATGGTGCCGCCGTAGACATAGATGGCGGGCACATTGGCGCGCAACATGCCCATCATTCCGCCCGGCATGTTCTTGTCGCAGCCGCCGATCACGACCACGCCGTCCATCCACTGGCCCTGCACGCAGGTCTCGATGCAGTCCGATATCACTTCGCGGCTGACCAGTGAATATTTCATGCCTTCGGTTCCCATGGCCATGCCGTCGGAGATCGTGGGGGTACCGAAGACCTGGGCATTGCCACCGGCCGCCTCGATGCCGGCGATCGCCGCGTCGGCGAGTTTCTGCAGTCCGCTGTTGCAGGGCGTGATCGTGCTGTGTCCGTTGGCGACGCCGACCATCGGCTTCTTGAAATCGGCTTCCTCGTAACCCATTGCGTAGAACATCGATCGGTTCGGCGCGCGGGACTTGCCCTGCGTGATGTTCTTGCTGCGGGGGTTGAGCGTGACGGTCTTGATGTCCATTGAATTTTCCCGGGGTTGGCACTGCTGCCGGCAGTTTAAATGGAGGGTGATCCAGGGCCTGGACCACGCTGCTGGCAAGAGTATAGAAGTCGGGCGGCGCGGCTGCGAATGCCGTCAGCGTTGGTGACCGGCGAGGGTGCGGCAGACCTTCGGTCCTTCAGGTTGCGGGCGCATGCACTGCGCCGTTCCTCACACCGGCCAGGGGGCGGCGTCGACCACCGGAAAATTGCCCGTGAATCGGTCCAGCAGGCCGAAGAAGACCGCCAGCAGCGTGGTGTTGCCGGCCAGCCGCAGGCTACCCTCGGTGACGGCCTGCATTGGCGCCAGCCGCTGCTGCAGCAGTGCCTCGAGTGTGGGCCGGTCGGTGGTCAGCGACACGTCCGCCAGCGCCGGCTGGGCCAGCTGGATGCTGTTGAGCGCGCCGTTGGACAATTCGAGCAACCAGTGTTCCTGCCGGTCGGTGAAATGCCAGGCCATGCAAAAGGCCTGGGCGCCGGCCCTGGACGCGTTCAGGCGCACGGCCAGCACGTCGAACAGCAACTGGTTCGAGATCGCGCCCAGCAGCGCGTTGCCGGCGGCGCCCTTGGCGGGCGGCGGCGGTCCTTCGCGGTACTCGCGCGCGGCCAGCAGGAAGGCATTGCGCCAGGTGGCCGACTCGGCCTGGAAACCCATCTGCTCGTGCGCCAGTGCCGCGAGCTCACGCGCCGGCGCGTGTTCCGGGTGCGCATACACGGCGTGTTTCATGACCTCTGCCACCCAGCGGTAGTCACCGCGCCCGAAGTCGGCTCTGGCGCGCGCCATCAGCGCATCCATGCCGCCCATGTACTCGACGTATTTCCTGGCCGCCGGTACCGGTGGCAGGTTGTGCAGGTTGGCCGGGTGCGCGTCGTACCAGCTCAGGTAACGCTGGTACACCGCCTTGACGTTGTGCGACAAGGTGCCGTAGTAACCACGCGCGTGCCAGCGCCTGGCCAGGCCTTCGGGCAGGGTGAGTCCCTCGGCGATTTCCGCCGGTTTCAGGCCGTGGCTCATCAGGCGCACAGTCTGGTCGTGCATCACGCGGTACAGGTCGCGTTGCTCCGACAGGAACTGGCGTACGCGCGTTTTGCCCCAGGTCGGCCAGTGGTGCTGCGCCAGCACCACGTCGCTGCGCGCGCCGTAGCGGTGCAGTGCGACGTGCAGGTACTTGGACCAGGCCAGCGCGTCGCGCACCTGCGCCCCGCGCAGCGGGCACAGGTTGTGCAGGTTGTGGGTCGCGTTCTCGGCCAGGTTCAGCGCGCGTTCGCCCGGGAAAAAGAAGTGCATCTCCGACGGCGCCTCGGTCTCGGGCGTGAGCTGGAATTCGATCTCGATGCCGTCGATCACATGGACCTCGTGTTCGGCGGCTATGGTCATCGTGGGCGCGATCAAGCTCGGGCGGCCAATCGGGTTGGTCTTGCCCAGGCCGGCGTCGACTTGTCCGGCCGGGCCCTTGGGCAGCGTCTGGCCGAACTGGAACTGCGAGCGGCGCGCCATGGCGATGCCGGCGATCACGTTCTCGGCCACCGCGTGGTGCATGAAGCCGGCCGGCGCGATCACCCGTACTTCACCGGCGTCGACCTGGGCCTGCGTCACCAGACCGGCCACGCCGCCGAAGTGGTCGACGTGGCTGTGGCTGTACATCACGGTATGCAGCCGGCGCCTGGACTGGGGGTCGCGCAGCCGGCGGTACAGGGCCAGCGCGGCGGCGGCGGTCTCGGGACAACTGTTGGTGTCGAGCGCGATGAGGCCCTGGTCGCCTTCGATGAAGGTGATGTTGGCGATGTCGAAGCCGCGCACCTGGAACATGCGCGGCGTGACCTCGAACAGGCCATGGATGCAGTTCAGCCGCGCCTGGCGCCACAGGCTGGGGTTGACCGTGTCGGCCGGTTGCTCCTGGTCCAGGAAACCATAGGCGCGCTGGCTCCACACCACATGGCCGTCGCCCCGGATGACCTCGGCGTGTTCGTCGGTGCCGAGAAAGCCGCGCTGCGCGTCCTGCAGGTCCTGGCCATCTTCGAGTGGCAAGTCGGCCGCCAGCAGGCGGTGGAAGTCGATCGTCGGTCCGCAGGCCTGGCTCATGGTGGGGCATCCCCTCGAATGGCGACGCCGCTGGACCCGGCGCCGGTGTACAAACGCTCGACTTCGGCGGCGCGGCGGCGCAACGCGGCCCCCTGGTTGACGTAACCCTTGTCGGTGATCTCGCCCGCATCCAGCGAAGGCGGGTCCTCCAGCAGCGCGACCCGCTCGATGGTCGCGGCGCCACCATGGTGCTCGGCGGCGTCGAGCCGCTGGCGCAGCGCGGCGACCACCAGCGGGTGCAACACCAGCCGTGCCAACGGTACGGCGTCCAGCGACGGGTCCAGCGCACGCAGCGCCTTTTCGTTTGGCCAGGCCAGGATGCCGATCACCTCGCGGTTGAGGCCACACACCACGGCGTCGGAGACCAGCGGCGACAGCAGGCTCACCGCCTGGACACGCACGGCGCCGGAGCGCACCCAGGTGCCCGAGGCGAGCTTGAAGTCCTCTGCCACGCGGCCGTCGAAGCGCAGGCCACGCAACGGGTCGCCCGGGTCGACGAACCGCACCGCGTCGCCGAGCCGGTAAAAGCCGTCCTGGTCGAAAGCCGCGGCATTGAGGTCGGGGCGACCGATGTAGCCCTGGAACACCTGCGCGCCACGGATGCGCATTTCGAAGCGACCACCGAGGTTCGTCTGGTACTCCAGCGGCACCAGCTTGAGTTCGACCTCGGGCAGCGGCAGGCCGATACTGGCCGTGTCATCACACGGCCAGTAGAGCGAAATCCCGGCGGCGGCCGTTTCGGTCGACCCCAGCCCGCACAGGGATGGCAGCTTGTGCCCGGTGTACCTCACCGCCAGTTGCTGCATGCGTTGCCAAGTCTCCCCCGGCAGGCTCGCGCCGCCGTAACCCATGCCTTCCAGGCGGCTGAAAAACTGCCGCGCCAGCGTATCTTCGGATTCCAGTTCTCCCGCCAGGCGCGTGAATGCCATCGGAGAAGACACATAGGACGTTGGCGCCACGTCGCGCAGGTTGCGCAGCGTGGCTTCGAACTGGTTCGCCACCGGCCGCCCCTCGTCGATGTAATAGGTGCCGCCCACCGCCAGCAGGCGGCCGAGGTTGGCCACTCCCGCAAACACATGGTGCCACGGCAGCCAGTCGAGCCACACCTGTGGCCGGCGCTCATGTGGCGGCACGCGGCCCAGTGTCATGCGCTGCTGGGCTTCGAGCATGCCGTGGGTGAC
>JANMYG010000120.1:0-4276 GCA_031381865.1 Betaproteobacteria bacterium
TCTTGTTGCGGGCATAGGACAAGAGGGTCGCGATCTGCGTCGACGCGAGCGGCCCGGTCTGCCAGAAGTTGGGGTTGGCGATCTGCGTCGTCAGCGTGTCGCCGCTGTTGGAGGGCGTCATGTGGGGTGTTTTGGTCTCGAGCGTGACCGACTGCGCCTGCTGGGTGGCTGGGGTCAGCGAGACCGACAGGATGAACGCGGCGCCCGCGTCCACCAGCTTGCGCGCGGCGGTCGCGGAGACATCCGGTTTGCCCTGGTCGTCCTCCACCAGCAGTTCGATCTGGCGCCCGAGCAGACCGCCTTTGGCATTGAGTTCCTTGACCGCATAGATGGCGCCCTGCGCCACCGGCTCGGCATAACCCTTGGCCGGCCCGACCCGGTCGGTGATCATGCCAATCCGGATGGTGTTTTGCGCCAGCGCCGCGGGGGCCAGCAACACCACCGCACTGGCCGCGACCAGCCGGGCGGCCTGAAGAAATAACTTGTTCATGGGTCTTGTCTCCTTGGGTTGATAACTACGCACCTGCCTTCGCGTCGAAGCTCTGCATCACCGCACCGCCACGCGGGCGATCCAGCGCTCGAACGCCAGCATCTGGTCGGCCACCGCCTTGCGCGCCGGGGCGTCGACCAGCCGGCCCTCGGCGTCGAACTTCGACTGGCACAGGTTGATGAACACTTCGGGCCGGGTGAGCACGAGCGCGTCGAGCCCGCCCAGGATCTTGCGCACCTCGTACTGGTGCCGCGCGCCCCCGACCGGACCGGCCGTGGCCGACATCAGCGCCACCGGCTTGTCCTTGAACGGCTGCACCGGCACGCGCGACAACCAGTCGATCGCGTTCTTGAGCACACCCGAGATCGAGAAGTTGTATTCGGGGCTGGCGATCAGCAACGCGTCCGCCGCGCTGATCTGCTGCGCCAGTTGCGTGACCGCGGCGGGCATGCCCTGGTCCTGCAGGTCCTGGTTGAACAGCGGGATCGCGTCGTAGTTCGCCACGCTGAGGTGCATGCCTGCAGGCATGAGCTCGGCCGCCGCCAGCAGCGCGCCACGATTGAAGGATCTGCTGCGCAGGCTGCCGCTCAGGCCCAGGATGTTGCAGGAAGCCATGGACAGTGGATCTCCTCTCGGGTGGTTGGCCGTCAGACAGCCGCGCCGGCGTAGGCCGGCGCGACACGGATCGAGAACTCGCCTACCTGCGTGATACCGGCCTCCAGCAGGTCGCCGGGCCTGACCGGCCCGACCCCTTCGGGCGTGCCGGTCATGATGATGTCGCCAGGCTGCAGCGTGTAGAAAGACGACGCGAATTCGATCAGGCGCGCGATGTCGTACACCAGGTGGCGCGTGTTCGACTGCTGGCGCAGTTCGCCATTGACCTTGAGCCACAGGTCGAGCTGATTCGGGTCGGTGATCTCGTCGGCCGTGACCAGCCACGGACCGAGCACCGCATAGGTGTCGATGGATTTCCTGAAGCACTGGAATTCGCTGCCGCGCAGCGTCATGTCCAGCGCGACCGCATAACCGGCCACATGTGCCATCGCGTCATCACGGCGCACTTGCCGGCAGGTCGAGCCGATCACGACGCCGAGCTCCACCTCGTGGTCGTTGCGCCGGTCCTCGAAGCGCAGGCAGATGTCCTGGCCACAACCGATGAGCGAGCTGCCCGCCTTCAGGAACAGGCCCCAATCGGCGATCGAGGTGATGGTGCGGCCGTGCGCGATCGCCTGGTTGGCCTGGCTTTCGGCCAGATGGGCCTGGTAGTTGATCGGGGCGCCGATGATCTTGCCCGGATTCGCCACCGGCGAATCGAATCGCACCTGCGACACCTTGCTGCGGCTCGCACCCGCCATGGCGTGTTGCATCGGCCCGGCCAGGCGCGGCAGCGCCTCGATCAGCAGGTCGTGCTGCGGCAGTGGATAACGCTGCGCCGGCAACAGCTCCAGCACGCTGGAGACGTCGTACACCCAGCCGTCCTGCACCACACCCAGGCGGCCCCCGTCGAAGCGGCAGATTCTCATGCGTGCCACTCCTTTTGAAGTCGGCCCGGATACATGGGAAGCGCCGCCCACAACGCGATCGCGCTTACCGGTGTACCTTCGTGCTGCGCACTGCGGTGCGAGCTTGCTTGGGGGCGGCCCGGCGCGGCGCTCACTCTTCCTCCTCGCGCAGGTACCCGAGCGAGGCCAGCAGTTCGCGGTCGGTCATCATGAAGAGAATCGCGTCGCCCGAGGTGGCGGTGTGGCTGATCCAGTTCCAGTGCGGCAGCGTGAAGACGTCGTGCGCTGTCCAGTCGATGGTCGTGTCGCCGACCTGGCTGCTGCCGCTGCCCTGGGCCACCACACATACCGCGTTGCTGGTGCTGCGGTGGCGCCGCGTGGGCCGGCCACGCGCACACGCCATCAGGTAACAATCCAGCGTCGGCAGCACCGCGCCCCGGCTGTCGCCGTCGACGTAGCGCAGCAACCGGCTGCCATCCGCCGCCGGCGCCGCGTCCAGCAATGCGCGCCACGCGCGTTCCCTGGCGTAGCGGTATCGGCTGGTCGTACCGCCGGGCAGGTCGAACTGGTCCGGCGCCAGCTCGGCAGCGCCCGTCAGCAGCGCGGGTGCGCGCGTGGGCGGCGGATCGACCGCGACCGCGTCGGCCCCCGCAAGCTCGAAGAAGACCGTGTCCAGATATCGGCACAGCGGCACGTCGAGGCCGTCGAACCACACCACACGCCCGCTGCCCGGATGCACATGCTCGTGCCAGGTCCACGCGGGCGTGAGGATCAGGTCGCCGGCGTGCATCGGACAAGACTGGTGGTTGACGCTGGTCACGGCACCACCACCCTCGACCACGAACCGGATCGCCTGCAGGCTGTGGCGGTGGGCGCGCGCCACTTCACCGGGCAGCAGGGTCTGCAGGCCGCACGACAGGTTGGTGGTGGCGGCGAACGCGTCGGCAAATGCCGGATGCGTCAGCAGCAGGACGCGGCGTTCGGCGTCTTCGAGCCCGACTTCGCGCGCGGCGCGCTGTACCAGCGGCTCCATATCGGACCAGGCCCAGCGCCACGGCGTGTCGGCGGCCGCCGGCTCGCGGCGGGTCACACGGTGGTAACGGTCCCACAGCGGCTGCGCCGCCACCGCCCCGATCGCGCTGGCCAGGTCGGCCTGCGCGGCACTGGAAGTCACTTGGTTCACATCGTCTCCTTCACGGTCGGGATACGCACCCGCCGCGTTTTTGTACGACCCCAGTCTAGTGCCAAGTCACGCAAATTGCCAGCCATTGCCAGGGTCGCTTGCGTCCCCGCCAGCTTGCAAAGCCCGGTCGGCATGGTTGCGCCACGGCACCGGCTCGCGCTCAAGGCACGAGCGGCAAGTCAATGCGTCCGCGCCGGGCTGGCCAACGGCGCTGGGGCAGGCGCGTCGCGCAGCAAACCGACCGACAGTGCGCCGCGGGCGCGGCGTCAAGGCCAGACCGGCGGGTGGGAACCGGGTGGCATCGAAACCCGCGCCCACGCCGCCGGTGTGCGGCCCAGGCGGGCGCTGTGGCGCACGGCCAGCAATTGGCCGAACCCGGACGCGGTCGATTCGAGATACGCGGCCCGGTCGGGCCGCGCCACGCCGAAGCCGCCGCGCACGCGAGCGAGTTGCCGGATCCAGAGCCCGGTGCGGGCCAGCGACACACGCACGTGCCAGCTGCCGCCCTGCTGCGCCTGGCGCGCCAGCGCGGCCGATGCGGCAAAGGCCATCAGGAAACCAGTGGCGTAGTCCAGGATCTGGATCGGCAGCGCCCTGGGCTCGTCGGCGCCGGCAGCCAGCGCCTCGGCATGGTTGAAACCGGTGGCGGTCTGCACCAGCGAATCGAAGCCGCGGCGCTCGCCCCACGGGCCCTGGTCGCCGTAGGCCGACAGCGAAATACACACGATGCCGGGGCGCCTGCGCGCCAGCGCCTCGGCACCGTACCCGAGCGCCTGCAACGCGCCGGGCCGGTAACCCTGCGCCAGCACATGGGTCTGTTCGAGCAGGCGGTCGAGTTGTGCCCGCCCGGGTGCGGAATGCAGGTCGATGTGTGCCGACAACTTGCCGCGGCTGGTCTCGGCGATCGATTCGATATTGGGCAGATGGGCCGAATTCACCAGCATCACGTCGGCGCCATACGCCGCCAGCGTGCGCCCGCACACCGGCCCGGCGAGGATACGCGTCAGGTCCAGCACCTTCACTCCGGCCAGCGGCAACTCGTGGTCGGCAAGCGCCGGCAGATCCCTGGGCGGCGCGTCGCCGATCTGCTCAAGACTCAGC
>JANMYG010000146.1:0-8985 GCA_031381865.1 Betaproteobacteria bacterium
TTCAGGGCCGCCAGCATGCCGTCGAAATTCACGCCGCGTTTCGCGGCGTCGTAATAGGGGTAACTGTCGACCACGAAGCCGGCACCGCCAAACAGCGCCCGGTGGTTCTCCCAGCTCGGGTCGCTGATCAGCACCTTGGCCGCCGGATCGAGCTTGCGCAGGAAATCGGCGCCGACCTTGAGGCCGCCGGTGCCGCCGATGGCCTGCACCGTCGCCACCCGTGCGGTGCGCACCGGCTCGGAGTCGGCGCCAAATACCAGCGACTTGACAGCCGCGTCGTAGGCCGCGATGCCGTCGATCGGCAGGTACCCGCGCGCTTTCGGCGAGTCCATCATGGCTTTTTCCGCCGCCTGCACGCATTTGAGCAGCGGCAGCTTGCCGTTGTCGTCGTAATACACGCCGACGCCCAGGTTCACCTTGGCCGGGTTGGTGTCGGCGGCAAATTGCTCGGTGATGCCCAGAATCGGGTCGCGCGGGGCCATTTCTACGGCGGTGAACAGGGACATGGTCGGGTTCTCTGGGGTTCGGTGGTGGTTGGCAATGCCGGCGCTGGCGCGACCGGCAGGCAAATACCGGCGCACGCCGCGCAGGCAAGGCACGGTCAACTGCGTTACGCTCGTCGGTTGTCCATAATTTTACCCGCCGCCTCGCCCGTGGCGCCTGCACGCATGTCCGTAGCCCTGGAAGTTTCCACCGACAACCTCCCGCCCGGGCAGACCGGTGCGGACAGCCCCGCCGAAGGCACGTTCGCGCGTTTTCCCGGCTCGCCGTTCGAGCTGTTCATGCCTTATCCGCCCGCCGGCGACCAGCCGCAGGCGATCGACAAGCTGGTCGAGGGCGTCAACGACGGCGAAGTGTTCCAGACCCTGCTCGGGGTCACCGGTTCGGGCAAGACTTTCACCATGGCCAACGTGATTGCGCGGCTGGGCCGCCCGGCTATCGTGTTCGCGCCCAACAAGACGCTGGCCGCGCAGCTGTACAGCGAATTTCGCGAGTTCTTTCCGAGGAACGCGGTGGAGTATTTCGTCAGTTATTACGACTACTACCAGCCCGAGGCTTATGTGCCGCAGCGCGATCTGTTCATCGAGAAGGACTCCGCGATCAACGAGCACATCGAGCAGATGCGCCTGTCATGCACCAAAAGCGTGCTGGAGCGCCGCGACGTGGTCATCGTGGCCACCGTGTCCGCCATCTATGGCATTGGCCAGCCCGAGGCCTACCACCAGATGGTGATGACCCTGCGCGTGGGTGACCGCATGGGCCAGCGCGACGCCATCGGCCAGCTCGTGCGCATGCAGTACCAGCGCAATGAAGACGACTTCGCGCGCGGCAAGTTCCGGGTGCGCGGGGACACGATCGACGTGTTTCCGGCCGAGCACAGCGAGATGGCGATTCGCATCGAGCTGTTCGACGACGAGATCGAATCGCTCCAGCTGTTCGATCCGCTGACGGGCCGGATCCGGCAGAAGATTCCGCGCTTCACGGTCTACCCGAGCAGCCACTACGTGACGCCGCGTGACCGCGTGCTGGCGGCGGTCGAGACCATCAAGGTCGAACTGGCCGGGCGCTCGAAGGAACTGGTGGGCATGGGCAAGCTGGTGGAGGCGCAACGGCTCGAGCAGCGCACGCGTTTCGACCTGGAAATGCTCAGCGAAGTGGGGCATTGCAAGGGGATCGAGAATTACACGCGCCACCTGTCGGGCGCTGCGCCGGGGGACCCCCCGGCCACGCTCACCGACTACCTGCCCAAGGACGCGATCATGTTCCTCGATGAGTCGCATGTGCTGATCGGGCAGTTCGGCGGCATGTACAACGGCGACCGGTCGCGCAAGACGACCCTGGTGGAATACGGTTTTCGCCTGCCCAGCGCGCTCGACAATCGCCCGCTGAAGTTCGAGGAATTCCAGGCCCGGATGCGCCAGGCGATTTTTGTTTCCGCCACGCCGGCGCAGTGGGAGCAGGACCATGCCGGACAGGTGGTGGAGCAGCTGGTGCGCCCGACCGGCCTGGTCGACCCGGAAGTCGAAGTGCGCCCGGCCACGCACCAGGTCGACGACGTGTTGCAGGAAATCCGCATCCGCGTGGAAAAAAACGAACGCGTGCTGATCACGACCCTGACCAAACGCATGGCCGAGCAGCTGACCGACTACCTGAACGACAACGGCGTCAAGGTGCGTTATCTGCACAGCGATGTCGACACCGTGGAACGGGTCGAGATACTGCGCGACCTGCGGCTGGGAGCGTTCGACGTGCTGGTGGGCATCAACTTGTTGCGCGAAGGACTGGATATTCCGGAGGTTTCGCTGGTCGCCATATTGGACGCCGACAAGGAGGGGTTCCTGCGTTCGGAGCGCAGCCTGATCCAGACCATCGGCCGTGCCGCCCGCAACCTGGAAGGGCGGGCCATTCTTTACGCCGACCGCATGACAGACTCGATGGCGCGCGCGATCGGGGAGACCACGCGGCGGCGCGAGCGGCAGGTCGCCCACAACCTTGCCCAGGGCATCACCCCGCGCAGCATCGTCAAGAACGTGCGTGATTTGATCGACGGCGTATACAGCGAGAAGGCCGGGCGCGAGATGGAGCGGCTGGAGCAGGACGCGATGCAGCGTGCCAAGGTGGAGGACATGAGCGAAAAGGACGTGGGGCGCGAGATCAAGCGGCTGGAGAAACTGATGCTCGAACATGCCCGCAATCTGGCGTTCGAGCAGGCGGCCCAGGTAAGGGACCAGCTTGCCATGCTCAAGCAGCGCGCGTTCGGTGCCCCGGGCACGGACAACATCACCGTAATTTCATCTGGTGGAATAATCGGCAAATCGTGACTGCTCAGTCTAAGTACCCGAGCAATTTGCTTGGTTTCTTGCTATACTTGAACTAATTAGTCAACAACCACTCGAATCCTGGTGTCCAGAAAGTGGAAAGTGCCCCTCGGGGGGGCAGCGGACAAGAGCCTGGCAGCCCACAAGGCAGCTCGGAAAATGTTGATGGAAGTTAACCAAATCGAAGGAGTTTGCCATGCGTCTTACAACCAAAGGCCGGTTCGCAGTCACCGCCATGATCGACTTGGGCTTGCGCCAAAGCAACGGGCCAGTCACCTTGGCGGCGATCAGCCAGCGCCAGCAAATCTCGCTTTCGTATCTGGAGCAACTGTTCGGAAAACTCCGCCGGCATGAGTTGGTGGAATCCACGCGCGGGCCTGGCGGTGGTTACACCCTGGCGCGCAAGGCGGCCGACATCACGGTGGCGGACATCATCGTGTCGGTCGATGAACCGATCGACGCGACCCAATGTGCCGGCAAGGAAAACTGCCTGGGCGAAGGCGCACGTTGCATGACCCACGATCTGTGGGCCTCCCTGAACGTGCGCATGGTCGAGTTCCTGGACTCGGTCTCGCTGCAGAAACTGGTCGATGAGCAACTTGCCAAGGGCCTGCAGGTCGAGGACAAGCCACACGTCAAGCGGGCGATCTCGGCCATGCCGATTTCCAAACCGATACGCATCAATGCGCCGAATTCAGTCTTTGCGCTGGGCAACTCGTTTGTGAAATCCTGACAGACGGGTCCCGCAGCCGCGGATCGCGGCCCAGCTGAATTTGCAGCCTTGAACACGCAATCACAACGAGCCAGACATGGATAACACGCCCCATTTCCCGATCTACATGGACTACAGCGCCACCAACCCGTGTGATGAGCGGGTCGTGGATGCCATGGTGCCCTGGTTGCGCCAGCATTTTGGCAACCCTGCGTCGCGCAGCCACGCATGGGGCTGGGAAGCGGAGGAGGCGGTTGAAAAGGCGCGCGACCATGTCGCGGCGCTGATTGGCGCCGACCCGCGCGAGATCGTCTGGACCTCGGGGGCGACCGAGTCCAACAACTTGGCGCTCAAGGGCGCGGCCGGCTTCTACAAGACCAAGGGCAAACACATCATCACGGTCAAGACCGAACACAAGGCGGTGCTCGATACCTGTCGTGAGCTCGAACGTCAGGGCTTCGAAGTGAGCTACCTCGACGTGCAGAGCGACGGCCTGCTCGACCTGGAGGTGTTCAAGGCCGCCATCCGTCCGGACACGATCCTGGCCAGCGTCATGTTTGTCAACAACGAAATCGGCGTGATCCAGGACATTGCCGCCATCGGCGCGATTTGTCGGTCCAAGGGCGTGGTGTTCCACGTCGACGCCGCGCAGGCCACGGGCAGGGTCGAATTCGATCTGGCCGCATTGCCGGTCGATCTGATGAGCCTGACCGCCCACAAGACCTATGGGCCGAAGGGTATCGGTGCGTTGTTCGTGCGCCGCAAGCCGCGCGTGCGCATCGAGGCGCAGATGCACGGTGGTGGCCATGAACGCGGCATGCGCTCGGGTACCTTGCCGACCCACCAAATCGTGGGCATGGGCGAGGCCTACCGCATCGCGAAGGCCGAGATGGCGGTCGAAAACCAGCGTATCCGTGCCTTGCATGAACGCATGCTCGACGGGCTGAAGGATGTCGAACAGGTGTTCGTGAACGGGCACCTCGAAAAACGCGTCCCGCACAACCTGAACATGAGCTTCAACTACGTCGAAGGCGAGTCGCTGATCATGGGCATCAAGGGATTGGCCGTGTCGAGCGGTTCGGCCTGTACCTCGGCCAGCCTGGAGCCGAGTTATGTGTTGCGCGCGCTCGGCCGCAGCGACGAACTCGCGCACAGCAGCCTGCGCATGACGATCGGGCGTTACACGACGGCCGAAGAAATCGACTACGCCGTCCAGACGATCAAGCTCAACGTGGCCAAACTGCGCGACCTGAGCCCGTTGTGGGAGATGTACCAGGACGGCATCGACATCAGCACCATTCAGTGGTCCGCCCACTGACAGACGCATTGTTTATTTGAGAGGTAGCACCATGGCATATTCTGAAAAAGTTGTAGACCACTACGAAAACCCGCGCAACGTGGGCTCGTTCGACAAGGGCGACGAATCTGTCGGCACCGGCATGGTCGGCGCGCCGGCCTGCGGCGACGTGATGAAACTGCAGATCAAGGTCAACCCGCAGACCGGTGTGATCGAAGACGCGCGCTTCAAGACCTATGGTTGCGGATCGGCGATAGCTTCGTCGTCGCTGGTCACCGAATGGGTCAAGGGCAAGACGCTCGACCAGGCGGCGGCCCTGAAAAACAGCCAGATCGCCGAAGAGCTCGCATTGCCACCGGTCAAGATCCATTGCTCGATCCTGGCCGAAGACGCGATCAAGGCGGCGGTCGACGACTACAAGAAGAAGCACGTCCACTGACATGTCCGTTACCCTTTCCGAGGCCGCCGCGCGCCATGTCAACCGTTATCTTGCCAAGCGTGGCAAGGGTGTGGGCGTGCGCCTGGGCGTCAAGACCACGGGCTGCTCGGGCCTGGCCTACACACTCGAGTACGTGGATGAACTGGCGTCCGAAGACGTTGTTTTCGAGGGCCATGGCGTCAAGGTGCTGGTCGACCCGAAGAGTCTGGCCTACATCGACGGCACGCAGCTCGATTACGTGCGTGAGGGCCTCAATGAGGGGTTTCGGTTCAACAACCCGAACGAACGCGACAAGTGCGGGTGCGGCGAATCGTTTCGGGTTTGATTTCCTTGCACCGCGGTGAGACAGGCCGGCGCCATGGGTGATGCAACCATCACTCTGGGCTCCAACGATTTCGCGCTGTTCGACGTGCCGGTGCGTTACGCCCAGGACCGCGCGGCGCTGAACCGGCGCTGGATCGAGTTGCAGCGCGAGGCGCACCCGGACAAGTTTGCCGCTCAGGACGCAGCTGCGCAGCGGCTGGCGATGCAGTGGTCGGTGCGCATCAACGAGGCCTACCAGCGGCTCAAAGACCCGATCAAACGCGCGGCCTATCTGTGTGAGCTGGGCGGCGTACCGGTCAACGCGCAAGACAACACCGCCATGCCGGCCGATTTCCTGATGCAGCAGATGGAATGGCGCGAGGCGCTCGACGCGACCTCCAGCCTGGCCGAACTCGAGGCGCTGCACGAGCAGGTTGCGCTCAGCAGGAGCGCGGCGCTGCGGCGCTGCGAGGACCTGATCGATCACCAGCGCGACTATGGGCAGGCGGTGGAGCAGGTGCGCGCGCTGATGTTCATCGATCGGTTCAGTTCCGACATCGAGGCACGCGCGGACCGGTTCCATTCGATGCCTGCCGGTGCCGCGACCTGAATTGCCGCGCCGGCCAACAATGAAAACGACAGCCCACACCGACAAGAGCATCCATGGCGTTATTACAGATTTCCGAGCCCGGGCAGTCGCCCAATCCACACGAACGGCGCATCGCGGTCGGCATTGACCTGGGCACGACCCATTCGCTCGTGGCGGCGGTCCGCAGCGGCGTCGCCGAGTGCCTGGCGGACGAACAGGGCCGGGTGATCCTGCCCTCGGTCGTGCGTTACCTGGCCGATGGCGGGCGCCAGATCGGATTCAACGCCCTGTCCGCCGCGTTGCAAGACCCGCAGAACACCATCGCATCGGTCAAGCGCTTCATGGGCCGCGGATTGAAGGATGTCGCCGACAGCGGCCGCCTGCCGTACCGCTTTGTCGACAAGCCGGGCATGCTGGCACTGGCCACCGCAGGCGGCGAGAAGTCGCCGGTCGAGGTCAGCGCCGATATCCTGGCGACGCTGCGTTACCGCGCCGAGGACAGTCTTGGCGACGACCTGTATGGAGCCGTGATCACCGTGCCGGCGTACTTCGACGATGCCCAGCGCCAGGCCACCAAGGACGCGGCGACGCTGGCGGGCCTCAACGTGCTGCGCCTGATCAACGAGCCGACGGCAGCGGCAATCGCTTATGGACTGGACAACGCCAGCGAGGGCGTTTACGCCATCTACGACCTCGGAGGCGGCACCTTCGACATTTCGGTGTTGCGCCTGAGCAAGGGCGTGTTCGAGGTGATCGCCACCGGCGGCGACTCCGCGCTGGGCGGCGACGACTACGACCGCGCGCTCGCCTTGTGGGTGACGCAGCGGGCGGGTCTCGTGCTCGAGTCGGCATCGGACAAGTCGCGCATCGCCACCGCGGCGCGCGCCTGCAAGGAGGCCTTGTCCACGCGCGAGTCCGCACAGTTCGAGGTCGAACTGGCGGGTGGGCATTTGCGCACCAGCGTCAGCCGGGCCGATTTCGAGGCCGTCACGCGTGGCCTGACAGAACGCACCACGGCCGCAGCGCGCAAGGCGGTGCGCGACGCTAAATTGTCGGTCGATGACATACAGGGTGTGGTCATGGTCGGTGGCTCCACACGCATGCCGCAGGTGCAGCAGGCCGTGGCGACACTGTTCCGCCGCCAGCCGCTCAACAACCTGAATCCGGACGAAGTGGTGGCCCTGGGCGCGGCGATCCAGGCCAACCAGTTGGCCGGCAACAACACCGCGGGTGACCTGCTGCTGCTCGACGTCATACCACTGTCGCTCGGCATCGAGACCATGGGTGGCCTGGTCGAACGCATCGTGCCGCGCAACCAGACCATCCCGACTGCGATGGCGCAGGACTTCACCACCTACCAGGACGGCCAGACCGCGCTCGCGCTGCACGTGGTGCAGGGCGAGCGCGACATGGTGGCCGATTGCCGCAGCCTGGCGCGCTTCGAGCTGCGCGGCATCCCGCCCATGGTCGCGGGCGCGGCGCGCATCCGGGTGACTTTTACTGTCGACGCCGACGGGCTGCTCAACGTCGCGGCGCGCGAGCAGGTCAGCGGCGTGCAAGCCAGCATCGACGTCAAGCCGACCTACGGCCTCGACGACGGACAGATCGCCAGCATGCTGCGCGAGAGTTTTGCGACCGCCCAGGACGACATGCGCGCGCGCGCCATCGCCGAGGCCCGCCTGGACGCCGACCGCCTGCTGCTTGCCACCCGCAGCGCGCTCGACGCCGATGGCGAACTGCTGCAACCGGCCGAACGTGCCGAGATCGAGTCGCTGATGGCCGCCGTGCAGGCCGTGCGTGCGCGGGCGGATGCGGTGGTCGTCGAGGCCGCCACGAAGGCTTTGGCCGACGGCACACAGGCGTTTGCCGCCATGCGCATGAACCATGGCATACAGCAGGCGCTGTCGGGCAGGAACATCGAGACGGTCTGAGACCGCAGCACGGAAATTTATGCCCACCATCAAGATACTGCCGCACGCCGAATACTGCCCGCAGGGCGCCGAGATCTCGGCGCCGGCCGGAACCTCGATCTGCGAAGCCCTGCTCGACAACCACATCAACATCGAGCACGCCTGCGACATGAGTTGTGCCTGCACCACCTGCCACGTCATCGTGCGCGAGGGTTTTGCGTCGCTCAATGAACTCGACGAGAACGAGGAAGACCTGCTCGACCGTGCCTGGGGCCTGGAGCCCAACTCGCGCCTGAGTTGCCAGGCCATTCTGGCGCAGCAGGACGAGGAGGTCGAGATACAGCGCTACTCGATCAACCACGCCAAGGAAGTGCACTGAACATGCGCCAGGTATTTCTCGACACCGAAACCACCGGCCTGTCGCCCGAGAGCGGCGACCGCATCATCGAGATCGGTTGCGTGGAGCTGGTCAACCGCAAGCCCACCGGCAGCCGCCTGCATTTCTACCTGAACCCCGGCCGCGACAGCCACGAGGAGGCGCTCAAGGTGCACGGCATCGGCAACGAGTTCCTGCGTGACAAGCCGGTCTTCGCGGCTGTGGCCGACGAACTGCTCGCCTATGTTGCCGGCGCAGAGATCATCATCCACAACGCGGCCTTCGACCTGGGTTTCCTGAACCAGGAACTCGCGCTCATCGGACGGCAGCAGTTCCGCCAGTTCGTGGGCAGCGTCACCGACACACTGGCCATGGCCAAGGAGATGTTCCCCGGCAAGCGCAATTCGCTCGATGCGCTGTGCGACCGCCTGGGCGTGGACAACTCCGGCCGCACCTTGCACGGCGCCTTGCTCGACGCCGAATTGCTGGCCGATGTCTACATTAACCTGACCCGCGGGCAAGAGGCGCTGCTGATCGACG
>JANMYG010000172.1:0-2112 GCA_031381865.1 Betaproteobacteria bacterium
GTCGGCATGCCCGGGCCGGAAGGTCTGCAGGATGTTGCCGTAGTCCTTGCTGCGCTGGTCGGTGTTGCGGATCAGCAGGCAGATCGGCGTGCCGGTGGTCTTGCCCTCGTACACGCCGCTGAGGATCTCGACCGCGTCGGGCTCGTTGCGCTGGGTCACGAATTTGGAGGTGCCGGGCCGGCGCCGGTCGAGGTCACCCTGGATGTCGGCCTCGCACAGCGCCATGCCGGGCGGGCAGCCATCGATCACGCAACCGATGGCCGGCCCGTGGGATTCGCCGAAATTGGTGACTGCAAACAGGTTGCCGAAGGTGTTTCCGCTCATGAACTATTGGCCTCGGAAAAGAATCATTCCAGTCGGCGCGGCAGGTACCGGCCCCGCCCGACCCGATGGCGCGATTGTCGCCCCGGAACCGATGCCGCCATTGACGCCCCGAACCCGATCCGGGCCCTGCCTCGGCGTCAGCCCTGCTCGGTGTCGGGCCAGTCGCGGATGTAGGCCTTGAGCATCTTGTTCTCGAAATTCTGGCTGTCGACCACGGCCTTGGCGACGTCGTAGAAACTCACCACGCCCATCAGCATCTTCTGGTCCATCACCGGCAGGTAACGGGTATGGTGTTCCAGCATCATGCGGCGCACCTCGTCGAGGTCGGTCTCCATGGTGCAGGTCAGCGGCGTGTCGTCCATCGCGCCCCGGACCGACGCGGTCCCGATCGAGCCGCCGTTCTTTACCAGCGTCTGGATCACCTCGCGAAAAGTCAGCATGCCGACCAGCTCGCCGTGCTCCATGACGACCAGCGAGCCGATGTCCTTGTCCGCCATGACATTGGTCGCCTGCACCAGCGACTCGTCGGGCGTCGTGGTGAACAGGGTGTTGCCCTTGACGCGCAGAATATCGCTGACTTTCATGTTGCTCTCCTTGCTGCCAATATAGCCCACAATCAGGCGATTCAACGCCATCGCAGGGCAGTGGTCAAGGCCGTGTTTCGAGTGGCATGATCCGCCGCAACCTTTCGGAGATTTCCATGCCCGGATATTCAGACCCCGGCTTCGACACGCTCGCGCTGCACGCCGGCGCCGCACCCGACCCGGGCACCGGCGCACGCGCCGTGCCGATCCACCTCAGCACCTCGTTCGTGTTCGAGTCGAGCGACCACGCGGCGGCGTTGTTCAACCTGGAGCGCGCCGGCCACGTCTACTCGCGCATCAGCAACCCGACAAATGCGGTGCTGGAGCAACGCGTCTCGGCGCTCGAAGGCGGCATCGGCGCCATCAGCACCGCCAGCGGCCAGGCCGCGCTGCACCTGAGCGTGGCCACGCTGATGGGCGCCGGCGCGCACATCGTGGCCTCGACCGCGCTGTACGGCGGCTCGCAGAACCTGCTGCACTACACGCTGCGCCGCTTCGGCATCGAAACCACGTTTGTCAAGCCGGGCGACATCGACGGCTGGCGCGCGGCGGTGCAGCCCAACACCCGCCTGTTCTTCGGCGAGACGGTGGGCAACCCGGGCCTCGACGTGCTCGACATCGCCACCGTGTCGGCGATCGCGCACGAGGCCGGTGTGCCGCTGCTGCTGGACTCCACACTGACCACGCCGTGGCTGCTCAAGCCCTTCGACCACGGCGCCGACCTGGTCTACCACTCGGCCACCAAGTTCCTGAGCGGGCATGGCACGGTGGTGGCCGGCATCGTGGTCGACGGCGGCAGCTTCGACTGGGCCGGCGCACACGCGCGCAGCGGCAAGTTCAGCGAACTCGCGGCGCCCTACGACGGGTTCCACAACATGGTCTTCACCGACGAGTCGACCGTCGGTGCGTTCCTGCTGCGTGCGCGGCGCGAAGGGCTGCGCGATTTCGGCGCCTGCCTGAGCCCGCACTCGGCCTGGCTGGTGCTGCAGGGCATCGAGACGCTGTCGCTGCGCATGGCGCGCCACATGGGCAATACCCAGCGCGTGGTCGAATTCCTGGCGGCCCACCCCTTTGTGGCGCGCGTTGGTCACCCGTTGCTGGAGTCGCACCCGAGTTACGCGCTGGCGAAGCGGCTGCTGCCGCGCGGGGCCGGTTCGGTGTTCAGCTTCGACCTGCGGGGCAGCCGCACCCAGGGCAAGACCTT
>JANMYG010000174.1:0-14700 GCA_031381865.1 Betaproteobacteria bacterium
TCCAGCCGGCCTTCCTGCAGAGCCTGCCGCTGCGCATGTTCGGCATCATGCAAAACGACACGCTGCTGGCCATCCCGTTCTTCACCTTCATGGGGCTGATCCTGGAGCGCTCGGGCATGGCCGAGGACCTGCTCGACACCATCGGGCAGTTGTTCGGCCCGATCCGTGGCGGCCTGGCTTATGCGGTGATCCTGGTCGGCGCGATGCTGGCCGCCACCACCGGCGTGGTGGCCGCGTCGGTGATCTCGATGGGCCTGATCTCGCTGCCGATCATGCTGCGTTACGGCTACGACCGGCGCGTGGCCGGCGGCGTCATCGCAGCCTCGGGTACGCTGGCGCAGATCATCCCGCCCTCGCTGGTGCTGATCATCCTGGCCGACCAGCTGGGCAAAAGTGTGGGTGACCTGTACAAGGGCGCCTTCATTCCGGGTTTCGTGCTGACAGCCCTGTACGTCGTCTACATCCTGATCATCAGTTTCATGCGACCGCAATGGGTTCCGGCCCTGCCGGCCGAAGCGCGCACGATTCGTGAAGACGACGGTACTGCCGGCCTGCGCTCGCTTGGCCTGCTGGTCGTTTTGTCGGTGCTGGCGGCGATCGGATTTGCCAAATGGCGTCCGGCCGCGACCCCACTCGACGAACTCATCGTGACGTCGATGTGTGTGGGCGTCGGCGTGGCGTTCTTCGCCTCGGTCATCAACCGTTGGACCAGGATGGGGCTGCTGTCGCGCATGGCCGAGCGCGTGACCTTCGTGCTGATCCCGCCGCTGGCGCTGATCTTCCTGGTGCTGGGTACCATATTCCTTGGCATTGCAACACCCACCGAGGGCGGCGCGATGGGTGCGGTCGGCGCGCTGATCATGGCGCTGGCGCGCCGGCGCATCGACCTGAAACTGATCCGCCAGGCAATGGACTCGACTATGAAGTTGTCGTGCTTCGTGTTGTTCATTCTGATCGGCGCCACGGTGTTCAGCCTGGCGTTCCAGGGCGTCGACGGACCCAAGTGGGTCGAGCACCTGCTGTCCGGCCTGCCGGGCGGGCAACTCGGCTTCCTGATCGTGGTCAACATCCTGGTATTCGTGCTGGCCTTCTTCCTCGACTTCTTCGAACTTGCGTTCATCATCATCCCGCTGATCGGGCCGGTGGCGGAGAAGCTCGGCATCGACCTGGTCTGGTTCGGCGTGTTGCTGGCCGTCAACATGCAGACCTCGTTCATGCACCCGCCGTTCGGCTTCGCGCTGTTCTACCTGCGCAGCGTCGCCCCGCACGAGGATTACACCGACAAGGTGACCAAGCAACCGATCAAGAAGGTCACGATCGAGCAGATCTACTGGGGCGCCGTGCCGTTCGTGATCATCCAGATCATCATGGTCGGCCTCATCATCGCGTTCCCAGCACTGGTGTCGAGCGGCCTGGACAAGGAGGCGACGATCGATGGCGACAAGGCGCTGATGCAGATGCAGGCGGATGACCAGTCCAAGTCCGCCCAGGAGGCCACGGCCGTACCAGCGGCCGACGCATCGGCGGCCGCTGCTGCCGCCCCCGGCGCGTCGGCGCCGGCCGAGGGTGCGGCGCCAGAGGCGGAATCCGGCGACGATGCGATGAAAGCCTTGATGGACTCGATCAAGAAGGACGAGACCAAGAAACCCTGAGCTTCGCGGTCGGGGGTTGACGCCTGCTTCGGGCGGACCGAGCGCGTCGCGGCAGGTGGTGCCCGGCGGCCGCGAGCCAAAGACATTGTGATTGCCACCAGGTACCACTGCGTCCAGGCTCCTGCCTGAATTGGAAATGACGCCCGGCGGGGAAGCAGCTGGCGCACAAAAAAACCCGCGTTGGCGGGTTTTTCCTGCCGGAAACCGATGTGCTCGATGCCCGGCCCGGCGTCCTCGCGGCACCTGGGTGCGACAGCAGGCAACCGGCAACGCTACGGCTGCTCTTTGGCGATCACAGTTTCTGCGACTGCAAGAAGGTATCGATCGAGGCTTCGGAAAACCGGAACCAAAGATTGGCCTCACGCCGGTAACTGGCGTAGTCGGTGTAGATCTTCTTCCACGCCGGGTTGGACGCACTCAGTTCGCTGTAGACCTGTTCGGACGACTTGAATGCGGCGAGCATCACGTCCTTCGGAAACGGGCGCAACTTGGTTCCCTGGCTCGCCAGGGTCTTGAGCGCGGCCGGGTTCTTGTAGTCGTACTTGGCCTGCATGTCGATATGCGCGAACGCGGCGGCCGACTCGATGATCGCCTTGTACTCGCCGGACAATCCGTCAAACGCCTTCTGGTTGACGTACAGCGACAGTTGTGGGCCCACTTCCCACCAGCCCGGGTAGTAGTAGAACGGCGCGACCTTGTTGAAGCCGAGCTTCAGGTCATCGTACGGGCCCACCCACTCGGCTGCGTCGATGGTCCCCTTTTCGAGCGCCTGGTAGATCTCGCCACCGGGTATGTTCTGCGGCACCACACCCAGCGGGGCGATAACCTTGCCGCCGAAACCACCGACACGGAACTTGAGGCCCTGCAGATCCTTGAGGGACTTGATTTCCTTGCGGTACCACCCCCCCATCTGGGCCCCGGTGTTGCCCATCGGGAAGTTCACGATGCCCACGTTGGCATAGAACTCGCGCGTCAGCTTCAGGCCATTGCCCTCGTACATCCACGCCGACATCTGGCGGCTGTTGAGACCGAAGGGAATCGCGCAGTCGAGTGCGTAGGTCGGGTCCTTGCCGAAGAAGTAGTACGGGGCCGTGTTGGCCATTTCGACGGTGCCGTTGGAAACACCGTCCAGGACGCCGAATGCCGGCATCAGTTCGCCGGCCGCATGGGTGCTGATGACGAATTTGCCGCCCGTCATGTCGCTCACCTTCTTGGCGAACACGTCGCACACACCGAACAGTGTGTCGAGCGACTTCGGGAAACTCGATGCGATGCGCCAGCGCATGGCGGCCTGCGCATGCACCGCAGGCGCGATGCCCGCGGCCAGCACGCCGGCAATGCCAGCATGCGTGATTAGGGAACGACGATCCATGTGATTCACTCCGGTATATTGGGTTGCGCTACTCACCTGCCTTGCGGGCGGGCGACGACTGGTTGTAGTCAATGGCGATTGTAGGAACGCCGGTTGGCGCCAATGGAGGGGGTTTTCCCCTGTTCGGTCCTGGCGGACCGAACAGGGGGCTGACCGCCAGGCGGTTCAGAACCCCTCCTTCACATTCAGGCGACGATCTTGAGGGACGGCCGCGCGGCGTCGAGCAGGTCCGCGAAGCGCGCCCGGATGGCCTTGCCGATTCCTGCGGCATCCAGGTCATGCAGGGCCAGCAGCTTGACCGGGTCGCCATGCTCGATGAACTGGTCCGGCAGGCCCAGGTGCAGGATCGGCTTGACCACGCCCGCGGCCTGCAGCGCCTCACCCACGGCGCTGCCCGCACCGCCCATGGTGGCGCCCTCCTCCAGTGTCACCAGCGCATCGTGCTGCTGGGCCATCCGCAGCAGCAGTTCGGTATCCAGCGGCTTGGCCCAGCGCATGTCGACCACGGTGGCGTTGATCTGCCCGGCCACCTCGAGCGCCGGTTGCAGCAGGGTACCGAAAGCGAGCAGCGCGACACCGCGACCGTGCCGGCGCACTTCGGCCTTGCCGAACGGCAGTGCCTGCAGTCCGCCCTGCACCGCCGCCCCCACGCCGGCGCCGCGCGGATAACGCACCGCCACCGGGTGGTCCTGCGCGAACGCGCTGCACAGCAGCTGGCGGCATTCGTTTTCATCCGACGGACACGCAATGCTGAGGTTGGGGATGCAACGCAGGAATGCAATGTCGTACGCACCGGCATGGGTCGCGCCGTCGGCCCCCACCAGCCCCGCGCGGTCGAGCGCGAACACCACCGGCAGGTTCTGGATCGCCACGTCGTGGATCAGCTGGTCGTAGGCGCGCTGCAGGAAGGTCGAGTAGATTGCCACCACCGGCTTCAACCCTTCGCACGCCAGGCCGGCGGCGAAAGTGACGGCATGTTGCTCGGCAATACCGACGTCGAAATAACGCGCCGGAAAGCGCCGTTCGAACTCCACCATGCCCGAGCCCTCGCGCATCGCGGGCGTGATGCCGACCAGCCGGGCATCCTGGGCCGCCATGTCGCACAACCACTGACCGAAGACCTGTGTGAAAGTGGTCCTGGGCGCGGCGGACGGCTGCTGCAGGCCCACCGCCGGGTCGAATTTGCCCGGTCCGTGGTAGGCCACCGGATCGGCCTCGGCCAGTTTGTAACCTTGTCCCTTGCGCGTCACCACGTGCAGGAATTGCGGCCCGCTCAGATGCCGGATGTTCTCCAGCGTGGGGATCAGCGACTCGAGGTCGTGCCCGTCGATCGGACCGGTGTAGTTGAAGCCGAACTTCTCGAACAGCGTCGCGGGAACCACCATGCCCTTGGCGTGTTCCTCGATTCGCTTGGCCAGTTCGAACAGCGGCGGCGCGCCCTTGAGAACGGTCTTGCCGACGTTCTTGGCGGCGGCGTAGAACTGCCCGGTCATGAGCTGCGCCAGGTAGCGGTTGAGCGCACCCACCGGCGGGCTGATGCTCATGTCGTTGTCGTTCAGGATCACCAGCAGGTTGCAGTCGGCCACGCCGGCGTTGTTCAGCGCCTCGAAGGCCATGCCCGCGGTGAGCGCGCCGTCGCCGATGATGGCCACCGCGCGCCGCTCTTCGCCCTTGATCTTCGCCGCCAGCGCCATGCCCAGCGCGGCCGAAATCGAGGTGCTCGAATGGGCCGTGCCAAAGGCGTCGTGCACGCTCTCGCTGCGCTGCGGAAAACCGCTCAGGCCGCCCAGCTGGCGCAGCGTCGACATGCGCTCACGCCGGCCGGTCAGGATCTTGTGCGGGTAGGTCTGGTGGCCCACGTCCCACACCAGGCGGTCGTGCGGCGTGTTGAACACGTAATGCAGCGCCACGGTCAGTTCCACCGTGCCCAGGTTGGAGCTCAGGTGCCCGCCGGTCTTGGACACGCTGGACAACACGAAGGCGCGCAACTCGGCGGCCAGCGCACCGAGCTGGGCGCGCGGCAGGCGGCGCAGATCCGCGGGATCGTGGATGTGCTGCAACAACGGGTAGGGCGAGTCCGGCATATACGAATGTTCAGTCTTTCACTTGGTGTTCAGCTCGACCGGTTGACCACCATGTCGGCCAGCGCGATCAGGGGCTGCGGCTGCGCCAGCGCGCCGCGCTCCAGCGCGGCCAGCGCCTGGCCCAGCAATTCCTGCGCGTACGCGTACGAACGTTCCAGGCCGAGCACCGACACATAGGTGGGCTTGTCGGCGATCGCGTCCTTGCCCGCGGTCTTGCCCAGCGTCAGCGAGTCGGCCGTCACGTCCAGGATGTCGTCCACGACCTGAAAAGCCAGCCCGATGGCGGCCCCGAATGCCGCCAGCGCACTGGTCTGCCCTGCGCTCGGGTGGCCACAGGCCGCCCCCATCATCACGCTGCCCTGCAACAACGCGCCGGTCTTGAGTTCATGCATGTCGCGCAGCTGTCTTTCACTCAGCCGGCAACCGACGCTGGCCAGGTCGATCGCCTGGCCGCCCGCCATGCCGGCGCTGCCAGCCGCGCGCGCCAGCAGTCTGCACCACCGGGCCTGCATGCTGGCGGGAACCCGCGGGTCGTCGGGTGTCAGCAGCTCGAACGCCAGGGCCTGCAATGCGTCACCGGCGAGCAGGGCCGTGGCTTCGCCAAACTGCACATGGACCGTGGCTTTGCCACGGCGCAATACATCGTTGTCCATACACGGCATGTCGTCGTGCACCAGCGAATAGGCATGGATCAACTCGGCCGCGCAAGCCGCGCGGATCGCCGCCTGCTGGTCGCCCAGGACCGCCTCGCACGCGGCCAGCACCAGCAGTGGGCGCAGCCGTTTGCCGCCGTCGAGCACCGCGTAACGCATGGCTTGCACCAGTTCGGCCGGGGCGCCATGGTCCAGCCCCGCTGGCGCGTCGGCGGTAACCCACCGATCAAGGGCGTCTTCGACCTTGCGCAGCCGCGCGGCCGACCAGGCCGGCAGGTCGAAAGCTGTCGCCGACGCGGCACCGACGGGAAAACTCACTCGGGCGTCCATGTCTTGAGGTTGCCGGAGTCCAGCAGCTTGATCTGGTCTTCGACGGCTTCGAGCTTGCCGCGGCAGAACTTCAGCAACTCGGCGCCGCGCTGGTAACCGCTCAGCAGTTGCTCCAGCGGCATGTCACCGGATTCCAGCCGACCGACCAACTGTTCGAGCTCCTGCAAAGCCGCCTCGTAGGTGGCGGGCAGCGGGGCGGGGGCAATCGGGTTGGGCGCCTTGGGCATGGTGCTTCGGGGTGGGTGAACGCAGCATTTTAGGCGCTCGGACGAACGGCCGGCCGGCCGGGCGCAACGCGGCGGGCAATTCGCCCGCACGACACTGGCGCGCCCCGGGCAGCCCGGTCCGGCCCGAATCGCCGCAGGTACAATCCAGCCCATTCTTCTCCCGGCCTGGTCCGGAATTCCTGTTCCCGCTCGTCGCCTGTGTGCTTGCGGGAAATCCCTCCCTGTGGGGAGTCTTTAGGTCAGGTCACCCATGTCTGATTTAAGTCTTCAACTGCAGCAGGCTACCAGCCAACTACCAGTTTCAAGCTACTTCGACGTTGCGCAGTACCAGCGCGAGCAGGCGCTGATCTTTCAGCCCGGCCCGCGTTATGTCGGGCACCAGCTGGCCGTACCGCAGAACGGCGACTACTGCACCTTGCCCCAGGAAGGCGGCGGTCGGGCGCTGGTGCGCACGCCAGGCGGCGTGGAATTGATCTCCAACGTGTGCCGGCACCGACAGGCGGTGATACTGCAGGGCCGCGGCAGCCTGCTGGCCGGCCAGCCCGGCAGCGCGTCGGGCAACCTGGTGTGCCCACTGCACCGCTGGACCTACAGCGGTGGTGGCGGTGCCGCCAGGGCCGGAACACTGATGGGCGCACCCCATTTCGCCAAAGACCCCTGCCTCAACCTGAACAATTACCCGCTGCAGGAATGGAACGGCCTGCTGTTCGAAGCCGCGCCTGCACCCGGCAGCCACGCCGGCCCGAGCGGCGGGCGCCGCAATGTGGCGGCCGAACTCGCGGGCCTGGGCCCGCTGGCGGACCTCGATTTCTCGGGCCATGTGCTGGACCGTGTCGAGTTGCATGAATGCAACTACAACTGGAAGACCTTCATCGAGGTGTACCTGGAGGACTACCACGTCGGGCCGTTCCACCCGGGCCTGGGCAGTTTTGTGACCTGCGACGACCTGCGCTGGGAGTTCGGGCAGCATTATTCGGTGCAGACCGTCGGCGTCGCCAACCGCCTTGGGAAGGCCGGCAGTCCGGTTTATGAACGCTGGCAAAACGCGCTGCTGGGATACCGCGGTGGCCAGCCGCCCAAGTACGGCGCGATCTGGCTGACCTACTACCCGCACATCATGGTGGAGTGGTACCCGCATGTGCTGACGGTGTCCACGCTGCACCCGGCCGGCCCGCAAAAGACGCTCAATGTGGTGGAGTTCTATTACCCGGAGGAAATCGTCGCCTTCGAGCGCGAGTTCGTGGTGGCCCAGCAGGCCGCCTATATGGAGACCTGCGTGGAAGACGACGAGATCGCGCTGCGCATGGATGCCGGCAGAAAAGCGCTGATGCTGCGCGGAGAAAACGAATGCGGTCCCTACCAGAGCCCGATGGAAGACGGCATGCTGCACTTCCACGAGTGGTACCGGCGCGCCATGGAACCGCAGCCCCGGGAGCGACCATGCACTACACCACCCTGATCTCGGCCGAGCAGCTGCAATCCCTGACCGTCGGCGGCGCTCCGCTGATGGTGTTCGACTGCAGCTTCGAATTGATGAAGCCCGAGGCCGGCGACCAGCAGTTCCGGGATGCACACATACCGGGCGCCGTGCGTGCCAACCTCGACCGGAACCTGAGCGCCGCCGCCGGTGCGCCCGGCGCCAGCGGCGGGCGCCACCCGCTGCCCACGCGCGAGCACTTCGCCGAGTGGCTGGGCAGCGTCGGATTCCACAACCAGATGCAGGCGGTGGTGTACGACCGCCAGGGCGCCAACTACTGCGGCCGCCTGTGGTGGATGCTCAAGTGGGCCGGGCATGAGAACGTGGCGGTGCTCGACGGCGCCCTGGAAGCCTGGTACGCCGTCGGCGGCGTGGTCACCAGCGGCCCCCCCAGCGTGCACAAGCCGCGCCGCTTCGCGCTGCGGCCGCCGCGCGCCGTGCTGGCGGCCACGGCGCAGGTGCTCGAAGCGCTGGGGCGCGCATCGCAGTCGATCATCGACGCGCGCGCGCCGGCACGCTTTCGCGGCGAAGTGGAGCCGCTGGACCCGGTCGCGGGGCACCTGCCGGGTGCGCTGAACCGGCCGTTCGGACAGAACCTGGGCGCCGATGGCAAGTTCAAACCGGCGGCAGTGCTCAACGCGGAGTTCCTGGAACTGCTGGACGGACGTGACCCGGCCACGGTCGTGCACCATTGCGGCAGCGGCGTGAGTGCCGTGCCCAACATCATCGCCATGGAAGTCGCCGGGCTCGGCCGCCAGGCCCTGTATGCCGGCAGCTGGAGCGAGTGGTGCAGCGACCCGTCGCGACCGGTCGCACGCGGCTAGGATGAAACACCCCCGTTACGGCTCACTGCCCCGGAATCGGCCGGCGCCGATTTCGCAAGTAGCCGTCTCCGTGCCACTGCCAGAGGCAGCGGCCCTTCGGGACCGTCCAGACCTGCGCGGGCAGGTCTGGAGCCGCGGCCCCTCAGCCCCTCAAGGGGGCCGAGACCCGCGGCTCCAAGCCGACCTGCGTCGGCTTGGACGGGCCGAGGAATGGCCGCGTCTCGCGGCCATGCGGCCTGCAAGGCACACCAGCGCCCCGGCAAAGCCGGTTGCGCGGTGTTCCCCGAATGGTCCCCGCGTTTCATGCGTCGCGGAAGGCGCCCGGCGCCACGGAGCACTGACAAGCGGCCGCTTCCTTGGGATCAAACCGTCCGGGCTGCGCCAGCACTTGCCACGGTGGTCCAGCGGGCGCGGCCGACTTCACACGGGCGGTGGTGGCGCGTCGGGGTCGCCGCGGCGGGCCGACGGCAGGAACGCGTCGGAGTAACAAACGTCCTCCGGCAATCCCTGCGCGATGAACGCCGGCACCGCCGCCTCGACCATCTTGACCGAACCGCATACGTACACCTCGTGTCCGCCGAGGTCGGGAAAGTCGGCCAGCATGGCCTCGTGCACCAGGCCGGTACGACCGGCCCAGCTGTCTTGCGGCGCGGCATGCGACAGGACCGGCACGAGGTGGAAGTTGGGGTGGTCGCGCTGCCAGCCCTGGGCCAGTTCCAGCAGGTACAGGTCCTGGCGCTGGCGCACGCCCCAGTACAACCACATCGGACGCTGCACACCACGGTGAAACGCGTCTTCGAGAATGCTCTTGACCGGCGCAAAACCGGTCGCACCGGCAACGAACAGGATCGGCTTGTCGCTGTCGCGCAGCGTGAAATCGCCCAGCGGCCCCTCGAAGGCCAGTGTTTCGCCGACTTGCATCTGGGTGAACACGTGGGTCGTGAAACGGCCACCGGGAACCAGGCGCACATGCAGTTCGATGTGGTCGTTGTGGTGCGGAGGGTTGGCGAACGAGAACGCGCGCCGCTGCCCGTCCTCGAGCACGATGTGGATGTACTGGCCGGCCATGAACCCGATGCGCTCGCCGTGCGGCAAGGACAGGGTCAGACGGATCAACTCCGGGGCCAGGCGCTCGATGCGCTCGACGCGGGCCACATGCCGCTGCGCCGGCGCCGCATCGCTGCGCGCGATCTCGATCACCAGATCCGACAACGGCGTGGCGCAGCACATCAGCGCGCGGCCCTGCGCGCGCAGCGCATCCGGCAACGCGCTGCGCTGGTAGGCGCCATGGTCCACGTTGCCCTGCAGCACATGGCACAGGCACACGCCACAGCCGCCGTTGCGGCACTCGTTGGGCAACGCCAAGCCCTCGCGCAGGCCAGCCTCCAGCAGGGTTTCGCCGGCCCGCACCGGCAGCGGCCGGGCACCACTGTCGGCGCCATGGACTTCGAGCACGAACGCGCCCGTGGCCTGGCGCCGACGGCGCGGCGGCCACCAGGGCAGCAACACCAGCAGCGCGCTCGCCACGCCCACCAGCGCCCACACCTGGCCCATCGGCCAGGTGTAGAACAGCGGCAGCAAGGCGAGGTAGAACCAGTCGAAGTGCAGCTTGCCGACGGCCACCGCCATGTTGGCCGCGCCGCCCTGGCTGAGCGCCGGCGCCACCAGCGCCAGCAGCAGCAGCGTCGCCAGCAGGCTGAGCATGATCGGGCGCGGCGGGTTGGTGCGCGCCTTGGGCACGCGCTGCACATGCACCCACATTAACAGCAGCACCAGCAACGGAATGCCGATGTGCATGAACGCCAGCAGCGAGAAGAAACGGTCGTTCACGCTGCGCGCGTAGATGAAGTTGCGCATCAGCGTGCCGCCAAAACTCGGCAACCAGTCGAACCATTCGAAGCTGGCGGTGATCACGAACTGGCCCAGCTGGTCCCAGGGCAGCATGTAGCCGTTGATGCCCGACGCGTACACCAGCCACACCAGCGCCACGCCGGTGAGCCACGAGAACCAGCGGAATCCGCGCAGGCGGTCGAACGCGAACATGCGCAGCATGTGCAGCAGCATCGTCAGCACCAGGGCGTCGGAGGCGTAGCGGTGCAGGCTGCGCAGGATGCCGCCGGCCCACCACTGCCGGTGTGTGATCGTCTCGACCGACGCGTACGCACCCGCCACCCCGGTCTCGAAGAACGCGTACAGGTACAGCCCGCTCGCCGCGATGACCCAGAACAGGAAGAAGCTGATCGCCCCGAGCTGGTAGAGCGGGTTCAGCCGGTCGCCAAAAGCCGCGTTGAACAGCGCCTCCACGCGCATGAACAGCCATTGCAGGCCACGCTGCAGGGCCCGCGTGATCATGCGGGCAAGACCCGCGCGACCGGCCGCAGCAGCGAGCGCGCGACCACCAGCACGAACAGCAGCCCGCCCACGATGGCGACCAGGCCGCCCAGGCCCATCAGCCCCATGCCGGCGATCTCGGCAGTGCTGCGCAGCACCTGCTCGGCGCCCGCCACCTTGCGCTGCACCCCGTAGCCGCCCGACCAGACCAGACCGACGATATGCAACAGCTGCCCGAAGCCGTACAGCGCCGGCTGCAGCGTGGCCAGCCTGGACGGCGGCGTGGCGTAACCGAGTTGGGGCAGCAGGTGGTAGACCAGCCCCATCAAGGCCAACGTCACACCGACGATGCAGCCGTGGTAGTGGGCCGGAATACGCACGTTGCTGCCGCTGATGAACAGGCCGATCACGCCGCCGGCCGCGAACAGCAGCACCGACGACACCAGCGCCACGCGCAATGGCCGCGCCGCCGGCGCCGGCGCAGGTGCGCTCGCAAGGGCTGCAACGACCGCCAGGCTGATCGGCAGGATCGCCACACCCCCGCCGAAGCGCATCGCCCAGGTCAGCAGGTTGCGGTGTTCCACCGACGCGATGTCGTGCGCCAGGTAGGCATAAGGCGTGACGAACACGCTCACCAGCGCCAGCGCGAACATCAGCAGCGCGATGCGCGGCGACAGGCGCACACGCGCGCCGCAGGCGCCCGCCAGCCACAGCCAGGCCACCAGCATCAGCAGCGTCCAGGTGAACTGCAGCGCATGGCCACCGCCCCAGAACACGATCTCGTAATAGGCCTTGCCCGCCAGCGATCTCGGCACGACCGCCACCGACCAGGCAAAAGCCAGCAGCGCCACCGCAGTGGCCACGACACTGGCGTTGAGCCCGAAACGCAGCGCCCCGGCCCCATCGAAAGACACGCCGAGCCTGGGCGCGAGCCACAGGCTGCGCAGCACCAGCACGGCGACGCCGCCAGCGAACAGCGCCAGGCCCGCCAGAAACAGCGGCTGGTCCAGCACCGGGATGTAGTTGGCCATGATCGCCTCGCCGGTTCCGGCAAACGGCGCCAGCGACATCAGGGCCGCGCCGGCCCCGGCCAGGGCCAGCGCGGACCAGCCCATGGCCATGGCGCGCGGCGCGCTGTTGAGGCTCCACAACACGGCCGCGATGGCGACAAACCACACCAGCACCGACAGGTCCACATGCACCACCAGTGCGACGCGGAAGAAATCGGCCACCGGCAGCCACTGGTTCAGCACGGGCGTGCGCGACAACACCAGCAACACCGAGAACAGGCCGGAGCCGACCAGCGCGAGCAGACCCAGCCACAACCATGCGCGCGCCAGCGTGCGGCGCGCACCATCGGCCACAGCCAGCGTGTAGTCCGGAGCATCTGTCGGCGCGCGCGCCGCGCCGGCATGCAGGGGCAGGATGCTCGTGTTCATTGCAGCGTGATGCCGCCTTTCTCGGCATCGAAGTCGATGACCAGGATCTGGGCCGGCGCCAGCGTGACGGTGCCTTCGCGCTGGTAGTCGAAGCCGGCAGTGCCGGCGCTGTCCTTGAGCCGCACCGCGATGCGATGGGTACCGGCGCTCACGTTCAGGCGCTGGTAGACCGACGAGGCGCCGTCCCGCGACAGGCCCGACGGCGCGGCCACATGGCGAAATGCATTCACCCCGTCGATATCGACCTCGACCCGCACCGGCGCGCGTTCACGCTCGCATTGCATCGGCGCGCGCATGTTGGGCGGCAATTTGGCCAGTTCTTCCGGGCCGAGCTTGCGGCACTCGGCGACACGTTTGGCCGCGTGGGTGAAACTGAGCTTGACCAGCGCCTGGTCGGGTGCGAGGTGGCGGTATTCGGGCCAGCGCGAGAACACGCCGATCACCAGCGCGAACACGCCATACAACAGCAACTGGCCGGCCCAGGCCAGCGGCGTCTGCCGGGTCGCGACCCTATCCATGTTCGATCTCCGCGGAGTCGGCGGGCAGGGACTTGCCGGTGCGTTGGCGCAGCGCCTGAAGCCCGCGCAACAGCGCGGCCTCGTCGCCGGTGTCGGCCCAGACCATCTCGAAGCACTCGCGCGGCACCGTTGCGCGCAGGTGCGGCTCGCGCTGGCCGAGGAGGCGCTGCTGCACCAGCTGCGGGCCGCTGCGGAACTCGCACCCGCCCTCGCGACAACCCGTCACCAGCACCCCGGTGGCGCCGAAGCGCAACGCGTACTCGATGAACGACGGCGGCAACATGGCGGTGCAGACCAGGCGCATGCTGGTCACGTCGGCCGCGTCCAGGCACGCCACGCGCGCCCCGTGCTCGCAGCCGATCACCACGATCCTGTCTTGCCCGCGCAGCGCGGCGAGCTGGTGCTGCAGTTGCCGGCGCAGCCGGTCCAGCGGCAGTTGCGGCATGTCGATGCCGGTGCGCAGTTCTTCCACGCCGCGAAACGGCGTCGACGACGGGCAGGAGCCGACACAAATGCCACAACTCGCGCACAGGTCGGAATTGACCTGGGCCAGCTGTTTCAACGACCGGCCGTTGGGATGCGCCGCCATCGTGATCGCCGCGTACGGGCAATCCTCGAAGCAGCGCCGGCAACCATTGCAGTTGGCCGGGTCCACGCTGGCCACCGCCGGCGCGGCCTGGCGCGGCAGCCACGGCAGCGAGAGCAGCAGCAGCAACGCAGCGCCAAGCAACACCCACACCGCGCCGGCCGAAGTGGCGTACATCAGCGGGTGCACGAACAACAACCACCAGTCCAGCTGCAGCGTCGCGGGTGCATGCGCGAGGTCGGCCGCACCCTGCCCCGTCACCGGCAGGACCATTGCCAGTGCGAGCAGCGCCACCGACATCGTGACCGCCAGGCGCCGCGGAGGAAACACCGCGGCCCGGGTGATGCGCTGGACATGGAACCACAGGCCAAACACCAGCAGCAGCGGCACGCCCAGGTGGATGAATACGAACAGCGAGAACAGCCGGTCGCCGACGCTGGCCACGCTGAGGAAATTGCGCGTCAGCGGCGACGCAAACAGCGGCAGCTGGTCGAGCAGTTCGGCGCTGGCGATGGCCGAGAACTGGCCGAGCCGGTCCCAGTTGAGCCAGAAGCCGCCGATGGCGCACACGAAGATGAGCGGCAGCAGCCCGACCCCGGTCAGCCACGAAAAGCGGCGAAAGCCGTGGTGGTGGCCCCAGAGCCACTCGCGCGCCAGATGCGCAAGCGTGCACAGCACCAGCGCGTCGGCGGCATAACGGTGCAGCCCGCGCAACCAGCCGCCCAGGTACCAGGGCTGGCGCGACAGTTCCTCGATCGACCGGTAGGCGCCCTGGGCCGACGTGTCGAGTACGGCATACAAAACGATGCCGCTGGCTGCCAGCAACCAGAAACAAAGAAAACCGAGCGACCCCAGGTGGCGCAACGGGTTGAGCCCGGCGCCGCTCAAGGCGTCGAGGGCGTGTTCCGCCCGGCGCCACAGGGCCTGGCCAACTCCCGGGGCGGTTGCAGTCGCACGCATGGCCGGGCCGGGTGTCAATGAAGCGCCTGCGGGGCGCGCGCCGGCGCGGCCATTGCCGCCGCGCGCTGGCTTGCGCGCAGGCGCCGCCGGTCGCGCCACTCGAGCGCGAAGAACCAGAGCATGGCCAGCGCGAAGGTGATGCCGCCGGCGACTTCGAACGCCAGCGCATAACTGATCTGGTACCGGCCGGTTTCCGGGTTGTAGACCGAACACAACACGCGCACGCGCTCGACGATGTCGGACAGGC
>JANMYG010000223.1:0-11609 GCA_031381865.1 Betaproteobacteria bacterium
ATCACGCGCCGGCGCCGCACCAGGGTTGGATTTGCTGCGGCTCCCTCTGGCGCCGCCATGGCGAGCCGGCCCCGCAGTCCGTGCAGTCCGTGGATCCCTGAACAGGTCCGGGATGACAGGCAGGGGACAGGTCCACGACGACGTCCTGCGCACGAGGTCCGCGATCACGTCCGAGGCACGAGTTCCACGACGGCACTAGCCACGAGGTCCGCGAAGGCCAGGTTCGTGATGGCGGCGAAAGGCCAGGTTCGTGATGACAGCCAGGGCGCTTGGTTCACGATGACCGCCAGGGCACCGGTCTGGCATGACGCAGCGAAGGGAAATGGGGCTTGCTCCGGCCTTGCACGGCACGCGTGTACCGGGGCATGGCAATCCCGGCGGAATTGGGCCTGTTGCAGGCGCCGATAATCTGCGGGCCGATCACTCTGTGGCCTAATCGAGGGTTGCACGCACTTTCCAACCCAATCCCACGGAGTCCACAATGGCCAAGGAATTCAAGACTGAAGCAGACCGCAAGGCGACCCCCCGACCGGTGCCGGCCAAGGGCTACACCAACCCTGTGGTCGGGGGCCAAAAGATCAGCCTCGAGCGTGGTACCGCCACCCGCAGCAAGAAGAACCCGGGCAAACGCCCCAAAAAAGGCGGTTGAGCGACGCTGCGGTTCGGCTGCCCGGCCGTTCGCACGGGCCGGAGCTGACCGCCGGCCTAGGCACTGGGCTCGCGCAGTTGCGTCAAGGCCGGGCGTACGCCTGGCGCATCAGCGTGCTCTTGCCAAACAGGCTTTCGATCAGGTCGACCGCGAGTTCGGCGGTCTGGTTGCGCACGTCGAGCGCCGGGTTGAGTTCGACGATGTCCAGCGAAGCCAGCCGACCGGTGTCGGCGATCATCTCCATGCACAACTGGGCTTCGCGGTAGGTCGGTCCGCCACGCACCGTGGTGCCGACGCCGGGTGCGATGTCGGGGTCCAGGAAGTCCACGTCCAGGCTGACGTGCACATGGGTATTCGGGTCGACCAGCGCGAGCGCGAGTTCCATGGTGTGGCGCATGCCCATCTCGTCGATGTAACGCATGTCGAAGACCTCGATGCCGATGTCGTGCACCAGGCGCTTTTCGCCTTCGTCGACGCTGCGGATTCCGATCTGGCGGATGTCCTTGGGGTTGAGCGCCGGCACGTGGCCCCCGATCTCGACCAGCGCCTGCGGCCCGTGGCCACACAGGCACGCCACCGGCATGCCGTGGATGTTTCCGCTCGGCGTGAGCGTGGCGGTGTTGAAGTCCGCATGGGCATCGAACCACAATACGCGCAACTTCTTGCGCTGTTCGCGGCAGTGGCGCGCCACCGCGCTGATCGAACCGATGCCCAGGCAGTGGTCCCCGCCGAGCATGATCGGCAGCCGCCCGGCAGCCAGTTCGGCATGCATGGCGTCGTGCAGCAGGCGATTCCACGCCACCACTTCCGGAAGATGGCGAAATCCGTCGACCGCCGCCTGCCACGGGTTGGCCGGGCCGGCCAGGTTGCCGCAGTCACGCACATCGACACCCAGCCGCTGCAGTGCCTGCCCGATGCCGGCCACGCGCAGTGCCTCCGGGCCCATGCGCGCACCCAGGCTGCCGGCGCCAATGTCGGTCGGCACACCAATCAGGCTGACGCCGCGGGCAGCCACCACGTGCGGCGCGCCGGTGCCCATCAGGCCGGTACCGTTTCGACCGCGAACCGGTCCGGCACTGCGCCGCGGCTGTCCTGAGCGATCGCAGGCGGCATTCGCCGGACCAACCCGAACAGGTCTTTCGGATCGGACAGCTCCGGTATCAACGGCAGCTTCGTGCCGATGCCCAGGCGCCTGGCGCTGTCGCGCATGAAACGCAGCGCCGAGTAGTCCTCGAGCGCAAAACCGACCGAGTCGAACACGGTGACCTGCGCCGCCGCGGTGCGACCGGGTGCCGCGCCGCGCAGCACCTGCCACATTTCGGTGACATTGAAATCCGCCTCCATCTGCTGCAGGTCGCCTTCGACACGGGTCTGGGGTTCGAACTCGACAAAGACGCTGGCGCCACGCAGCACGTCGGGATGCAGTTCGGTCTTGCCCGGGCAGTCGCCACCGACGGCGTTGATGTGCATGCCGGGCTCGACCATGTCGGGCGTGATGATGGTGGCGCTGGTTTTGTCGGCTGTCACGGTGGTCACTATATCGGCTCCGCGCACCGCCTCGGCGATGCTGGTGCAACGCACCAGGCGCAGCCCGGTGTGCAGCAGGTTGGCGACCAGCTTGTCGGTCGCCTTCGGGTCGGTGTCGTACAGCCGGATCTCCTGGATACCCAGCAGGTGGTGAAACGCCAGCGCCTGGAAATCACTTTGTGCGCCGTTGCCGATCAGTGCCATGCAGGTGCTGTCGGGTCGCGCCAGCGCGCGAGCTGCGACGGCCGACATCGCCGCGGTGCGGATCGCGGTCGTCAGCGTCAACTCGCTCAGCAGTTCGGGCACGCCGGTGTCGACGCGGGCCAGCACGCCGAACGCCATCACGGTGGGCAAGCCCAGACGGTGGTTGCCCGGGTGGCCGTTGACGTACTTGAAGGAGTAGGTGTTGGCGTCGGCGATCGGCATCAACTCGATCACACCGCCCGGGGAGTGGCTGGCAACGCGCGCGTTCTTGTCGAATTCCTGCCAGCGCAGGTAGTCTGCCCGGATGTAGTCGGCCATGCCGCGCAGGCAGTTGGCGATGCCGTGGCAACGCACGACAGTGGCGATGTCCTGGGCGCTCAGGAACTGGGTATGGATGGAAGAGGGATTGAACATGGCACGGGCTCCGTTGGAATGGATGCAGTTTCAGCGTCCGGCATGGCAATGTAAATCGGCAACTATGCAAGCTTTTCGTCAGTTATTTATCATTTAGATAGCATTCGCTGCCATAATGATGCGATGGACGCCACAGACCACCGGTTGTTGTCGTTGCTGCGCAAAGACGCGCGTACCAGCGTCGCGATACTCGCCAGAAAACTCGGCGTCTCGCGTGGCACCGTCACCAACCGCATCGCGAAGCTGGAGGACACCGGAGTCATCGTGGGCTACACGGTGCGCTTGCGGCCGGACGCACAACCGAACGAGATCAGGGCGTGGATGGGAGTGGCGGTCGAAGGCAACGAGACGCGCGCGGTGATCGCCAGCCTGCTCGGCGAACCCGGCGTGGCAACCCTGCACGACACCAACGGGCGCTGGGACCTGCTGGCCGAGTTGCGCGCTGCCAACCTGTCCGAACTGTCACAGGTGCTCGAGCGCATACGCCTGGTGCGCGGCATCAGCAACACCGAAACCAGCATCCACCTGGAAACCTACCGCCTGTCATGAGCGAGCTCGACCGCATCGACCTCAAGATCCTCGACTGCCTGCAACAGGATGGCCGGATCTCCAACCTCAAGCTGGCCGAAAGCGTGGCGCTGTCGCCGACCGCGGTGCTGGCGCGGGTGCAGCGGCTGACCAAGGAAGCCTATATCCTGGGCTACGAGGCGCGCCTGAACCCGCTCAAACTCGGGCGCGGAATGATGGTGTTTGTCGAGGTCCTGCTCGACCGGACCACGCCCAACGTGTTCGACGCCTTCAAGGCCGCGGTGCAGGTGCGCGGCGAAATCATGGAGTGCCATATGGTGGCCGGTGGCTTCGACTACCTGCTCAAGACCCGCATGGCCGACATGACCGCCTACCGTGAATTCGCAGGTACCGTTCTGTGGCAGCTGCCGGGCGTGCGCGAGACCCGCACTTACGCGGTCATGGAAGAGGTGAAGAACTCCACGCGGCTGAGCTTGTGAAGCCGGCTCCCCGTCTGGTGCGCACGGCCGCTGCGGCTTGAGACAATGGCTTTATTTGGGGGCAACATGAAACACATCCTTTATTCCGCCGCGCTGGTGGCTTCGACGCTGGCCATGGCGGCGCAGGCCCAGAACATGAAGCCCGGCTTGTGGGAAATCAGCCAGAAAATGCAGACCGGCTCGGGCGAAATGGAAAAGGCGATGGCGGACATGCAAAAGGAGATGGCCGCCATGGCGCCCGAGCAGCGCAAGATGCTGCAGGACATGATGGCCAGACAAGGCGTTGGCATGGGCGCCGGGCCCGGTCCGATGACGATCAAGGTCTGCATGAGCAAGGAGATGGTCGAGCGCAACGAGCTGGCGCAGCAACCGGGCGACTGCAAGAGCAGCTACTCCCCGCGCACCGGCAACACCATGAAAATGACCTTCACATGCACCCAGCCGCCGTCGAGCGGCGAGGGGCAGATCACCTTCATCAGCCCCGAGGCTTACACCAGCAAGATGACGGTCGACACCAGGCACAACGGCAAGACCGAGAAGATGTCCATGGACGGCCAGGGCAAATGGCTGTCGGCCGAATGCGGCGCGATCAAGCCGACGGTCGCACCGAAGAAATAGCCGGCTCAGCCGGCGCGGGGCCGGCCACCGAAGATGGCGGTTCCCACACGCACCATGGTGCTGCCGCCGTGCACGGCGGCCTCCAGGTCGGCACTCATTCCCATCGACAAGGTGTCCAGCCCCATTCCGGCGGCGTTGAGCGCGTCGAACAATTGCCGCGTGCGCGCGTGCACCGATCGGGCCGCTTCGAAGTCGTGCGCTGGCTCGGGGATCGACATCAACCCGCGCAGCTTCAACCGCGGCAGCAGCACCACCTCGCGCGCCAGTTCGGCCAGCCCATGTGCCGCCACGCCGGCCTTGGTGGGCCCGCCGTCGACGTTGACCTGGATGCACAACTGCAGCGGCACCAGATGCGCTGGACGCTGCTGGCTCAGCCGCTGTGCGATGCGCAACCGGTCCACCGACTGGACCCAATCGAAATGCTCGGCCACCAGCCGTGTCTTGTTGCCTTGCACCGGTCCGATGCAGTGCCATTCGACCTTGCGGTGGCGCAGGGCCTGGATCTTGTCAACGGCTTCCTGAATGTAGTTTTCACCGAACACCTGCTGGCCGGCGTCGATTGCCGACTCGATGGCGGCCACGTCGAAGGTCTTGGTCACCGCCAGCAACCGGACCGCGTCGAGCGGCCGGCCCGCCGCCTTGCAGGCCGTGGCGATGCGGGCACGAACGGCTTGGAGATTGTCGGCAATCATGGTCATAATTGCCCCAAGCCTAACAAACCATCGAGGAATCCGTGGACATCACCCAACTGCTTGCGTTCAGTGTCAAGAACAAAGCTTCAGACCTGCACCTGTCGGCCGACCTGCCGCCGATGATCCGGGTCCACGGGGATGTGCGCCGGATCAACGTCGAACCGCTGGACCACAAGTCGGTGCATGCCATGGTGTACGACATCATGAACGACACCCAGCGCAAGAACTACGAGGAGTTTCTCGAGATCGACTTTTCGTTCGAGATCGACGGGCTGGCGCGGTTTCGTGTCAACGCGTTCAACCACCAGCGCGGCGCCGGTGCCGTGTTCCGCACCATTCCGTCCAAGATCCTCTCGCTGGAACAACTCAACGCGCCCAAGATCTTTGCCGACCTCGCGCTCAAGCCGCGTGGCATGGTGCTGGTGACCGGCCCGACCGGCTCGGGCAAGTCCACCACGCTGGCCGCGATGGTCAACTTCCTCAACGAAACCGAGTTCGGGCACATACTGACGGTGGAAGACCCGATCGAGTTCGTGCACGAGTCCAAGAAATGCCTGGTCAACCAGCGTGAGGTCGGCCCGCACACCCTGAGTTTCGCGGCCGCGCTGCGCTCGGCGCTGCGCGAGGACCCGGACTGCATCCTGGTGGGCGAGATGCGCGACCTGGAGACGATCCGGCTGGCGATGACCGCGGCCGAGACCGGCCACCTGGTGTTCGGTACGCTGCACACCTCGAGCGCGGCCAAGACCATCGACCGGATCATCGACGTGTTTCCCGCCGATGAAAAGGAGATGGTGCGCGCCATGTTGTCCGAATCGTTGCAGGCCGTGATCTCGCAGACACTGTGCAAGACCAAGGACGGACAGGGGCGTGTGGCCGCGCATGAGATCATGATCGGCACCAGCGCCATCCGCAACCTGATCCGCGAGGCCAAGGTGGCGCAGATGTATTCTTCGATCCAGACCGGCAACAGCGTCGGCATGCAGACACTGGACCAGAACCTGACCGACCTGGTCAAGCGCAACATCATCAGTTCAGCCGAGGCGCGCAGCAAGGCAAAGATTCCGGAGAACTTCCCCGGCTGAACACGCACAGGATTACAGGAGCGCTTGATGAAAGGTATTTTCGAGATTCTCAGACCGAAGGCCCGACCCGACCCGGCCGACGACAAGCACGACTCGATCCTTTTCACCACGGCCTTTGCAGGTTTGGGGGTGGACGCATCGCTGCTGATTCCCTGGGAGGCCCGTGCCGTGGAAATCGATGCCAAGCGGCTGAACTCGTCGCGCGGCACCAAATTGCTGCAGGCGTTGTGGGCCAAAGACAAATACATGAACCACCTGGACGCCGAAGCCATCCAGAGCCTGGAGCGTTATTTCGACTTTGCCACGGTGCCGGCCAACCGCGACGTCATCCGCCAGGACGAATACGGCAATTTCATGGTGGTACTGCTGTCGGGGGCGATTGCCGTCGACCGGGTGCAGCCCTGGGGTGAGCGGCTGCGGCTGGCCGAGACCCGGCCTGGCGATATCCTGGGCGAAATGTCGCTGCTCGACAGCGGCATCCGGTTCTCCGCCTGTACCACCATGAACGAGTGCGAGATCGCGGCCCTGAGCGCGGAGGCGATGGACGACATGATGTCCAACAATCCCAAGCTGGCCGCCAATCTGATAGCACTGCTGGCCCGCAAACTTTCGCTGCGGCTGCGCGTGGTCAGCGCGCGGCTGAGCGAAAAGAAATGACCACTTGGGAGCCATGATCTTATGGAACGCGACCAGGCCACCAAATTCATCAACGATCTGCTCAAGCTGATGACCAGCCGCAACGGCAGCGACCTGTTCATCACCGGCGACTTCCCGCCGGCCATCAAGGTCGACGGGAAGATCACCAAGGTTTCACCACAACCGCTCAACGCGGCCCATACGCTGGCGCTGGCGCGCTCGGTGATGAACGACAAGCAGGTGGCGGAATTCGAGCGCACCAAGGAATGCAACTTCGCGATCTCGCCCCCTGGCCTGGGGCGCTTTCGTGTCAACGCCTTCATCCAGCAAGGCAAGGTGGGCATGGTGATGCGGACCATCCCGCAGGTGCTTCCGACCATCGACGGTCTGGGGGTGCCGCAGGTCCTCAAGGAAATCGTCACCTCCAAACGCGGCCTGTGCATCCTGGTCGGCGCCACCGGGTCGGGCAAATCGACCACGCTGGCGGCCATGGTGGACTGGCGCAACGAGAACACCTTCGGGCACATCATCACGATAGAGGACCCGGTCGAGTTCGTGCACATGCACAAGAACTGCGTGGTGACGCAGCGTGAAGTCGGGCTCGACACCGACAGCTGGGAGATTGCGCTGAAGAACACCTTGCGCCAGGCCCCGGACGTGATACTGATGGGCGAGATCCGCGACCGCGAGACGATGGAACATGCGGTGGCCTTTGCCGAGACCGGCCACCTGTGCCTGGCCACGCTGCACGCCAACAGCGCCAACCAGGCGCTCGACCGGATCATCAACTTCTTTCCGGAAGAGCGCCGTTCGCAGTTGCTGATGGATTTGTCGCTCAACCTCAAGGCGCTCGTGTCACAGCGCCTGATCCCCAAGCAGGACACCAAAGGCCGCACCGCGGCGGTGGAGATCATGCTCAATACGCCGCTGATATCCGATCTGATCTTCAAGGGCGACGTGTCCGAGATCAAGGAAATCATGAAGAAGAGCCGCAACCTGGGCATGCAGACTTTTGACCAGGCCTTGTTCGACGCCTACGAGAACAACGTGATCTCGTACGAAGACGCGTTGCGCAACGCCGATTCACTCAACGACCTGCGCCTGCAGATCAAACTCAACAGCCAGCGCGGCCGAACACAGGACCTGAGCGCGGGCACCGAAAACTTCGCCATCGTCTGATGAGGTAGCGAGTCTTGCTACTGCACGGGCCAGTCTCGCGCCTGCGCAGCTCACCGTACAGAAGTGCGGTTGCGCTCCTCGACGCGACCGCAGCCCGCTCGCTATGAAAACGAAGTTTCAGAGAAGACTGACTTGTACTCGAGTTATCGCGAAACCAAATCTTCACTACCTCGTAGCGACACCTGAGGGTGTCGCTGGCTTGCGCGCACCGCCCCTGACAACCATCGCCCGATCACCATCTCTGTTCGCTCATGCCCAGCACCAACCCAAAAACCTACGCGCCCACACCGTCCCGCAAAGTCGCCTTCCTCGGCCTCGGTGTCATGGGGTTTCCCATGGCCGGGCATCTGGCGCTGGCAGGCCACACGGTGACGGTCTACAACCGTACCGGCGCCAAATCCGATGCCTGGTGCCGGGAGTTCGCCTCGACCGGCCGCGCGCAGTACGCGGCGACGCCGCGCCTGGCCGCGACCGGTGCGGACATCGTGTTTTGTTGCGTCGGCAATGATGCAGATTTGCGCAGCGTCACTTTGGGCGCGGATCTGGGCAACGGCCAACGCGGCGACGACGGGGCCTTTTCCGGCATGCAGGTCGGGGCCATCTTTGTCGACCACACGACGGCATCGGCCGATGTCGCCCGCGAGTCATTCGCGCACGCTGGCAAGCTGGGCCTGCAATTTGTCGATGCGCCGGTCTCGGGCGGCCAGGCCGGCGCCCAGAACGGCATGTTGACCGTGATGTGCGGCGGCGAGCAGGCGGCCTTCGACGCCGTCGCACCGGTGGCCATGGCTTGCGCGCGGGCCTTTACCCTGCTGGGCGCCAGCGGAGCCGGTCAACTCGCCAAGATGGTCAACCAGATCTGCATCGCCGGCCTGGTGCAGGGCCTGGGCGAAGCGATCGCCTTCGGCCAGAAAGCCGGCCTCGACATGCTGCAGGTGCTCGACGTGATCGGCAAGGGGGCGGCCCAGAGCTGGCAACTCGACAACCGCGGCAAGACCATGGTCGCAAATGAATTCAACTTCGGTTTTGCGGTCGACTGGATGCGCAAGGACCTGGGGCTGGTCCTGGACGAGGCACGTCGCAACGGTGCGCGGCTACCGGTGACGGCACTGGTGGACCAGTTTTATGCCGACCTGCAACAGATGGGCGGTGGGCGCTGGGACACCTCCAGCCTGATCAGGCGGCTGAAGTAGCGGCGGCTCAGGTTTTGGGCGCTGCCGCAGGCGTGCCCGTGGCCGGAGGATTCTGTGGCAGGGTGCGCAGCAATTCTTCTTCCGAGATGATCTCGAGCACGCGCACCACTTTCTGGACGCCGCCGGTGCTGCGCGTCAGTTCGGTCGCGCGGTTTGCCTCGCGTTGGGTGACCCGCCCCATCAGGTAGGTCGTGCCACGCTCGGTCACGACCTTGAAGGCGTTGGCGAAGATATCCTTGGCGTCCACCATGGACGCCTTGACCTTGCCGGTGGTCAGGGAGTCCGACGAACGCTGCGTGAGGGTCGAGTTGCCCAGCACACCGAGTTCATTGACGATCGAACGCACGTTTTCGACCCGCGAGACAATCTGCTCCACCAGCTGCTTGTCCTGGGCACTGGGCACTTCGCCCGTCAGCAGGACCTGGCGGTTGTAACTCGTCACATTGACGTGGCCGCGGTCGCCCAGGGCTTCCCGGATGCGGCCGGACGAACGCAGCTCGATGCCCTCGTCTTCGAGTTGCGCGCCGGAGGTGCGCCGGTCGGTTGCGACCAGTGCGCCCATGGCCGCGCCGCCCAGGAAGATGGGTGCGCAGGCGCTCAGCGCGCCACCCAGGCAGGCGGCGCAGATCACCGCCGCGCCAAGTCTCAAGGTGCTGCTTCTCATCGTGTTGATTCCTCTTGTTCACCCAGTAGTTGCGTGTCCACCGCATCACAAATACAGTGCAGCGCGAGCAGATGCACCTCCAGGATCCGTGCCGTACGGTCGTGCGGGACACAGATGTGCACGTCGGTATCACGCAGCAACTGCGCGATTTTTCCGCCGCCCTGCCCGGTCAGGCCGATCACGACCATCTCGCGTTCGTGCGCGGCATGGATGGCATCTTGCAGGTTGGCGCAATTGCCGCTGGTCGATATCGCCAGCAGTACGTCGCCCGAACTCCCGAACGCCCGCACCTGCCGGGAAAAGATGGCACTGAAAGCGTGTTCATTGGCGATCGCCGTCAGGGTCGAGCCGTCGGTCGCCAATGCGATCGCGGCCAGTTCGGGCCGCTCGCGTTCGAAGCGGCCGACGAACCCGGCCGCAAAATACTGCGCCGCCGCCGCGCAACCCCCGTTGCCGCACGCCAACACCTTGCCGCCGCTGGTGACGCAGACCATCATGGCCTGCACTGCAGCGGCAATCGGCTTGGACAGGACTTGCGCCGACTGGTACTTCAGGTCGGCGCTGTCTATGAAATGCTGTTCGATGCGCTGCTCAAGCATGGTGGCGATGATAACCGTCGTGCGTGCAACGGGATGTAATCAGCACACGCGGGCATCAACCGGCGTCGAACGCGGCGCGCAGCCACTGGACGTTTTCGGCGTCCACGACGACCACATCAAAACGGCACGGCGGCGGCTCGCGCAGGCGCATCAGGTAATGCCGCGCTGCAAACACGATGCGTCGCTGCTTCGCCACGCCGATGCTCGCGGCGGCGCCACCGTGCCGTGCATCTTGGCGGGCGCGCACCTCGACAAACACCATGGTGCCGTCGTGGTCGCGCATGATCAGGTCGATTTCACCGCCGCCGCGCCCGGGCGTCCGATAATTGCGCTCGAGCAGGCGCAGTCCGGCATGCTGCAAATGGCGCAAGGCGCCATCTTCGGCCGCATCACCGGACTGCTTGCTCGTGGCGGCTCCGACAAGCGCCTTGAACCTGGGAAATTCCATTGACCTCATCCTATGTTTCGGCCGTCGCCGCGGCGCATGAAGCCGCCGGCTCCCAGCATTATCCGCACGGCGCCTTGTACGTGGTGGCCACGCCGATCGGCAACCTGGCCGACATCAGCCTGCGCGCATTACACGTGTTGCAACTGGTGGAGGCGGTCGCCTGCGAGGACACCCGGCACACCCAGGCCATGCTGCGCGCCTACGGCATCGACAAGGCCGGCGCGAATTTGCTCGCGCTGCACCAGCACAACGAACACGAGGCAGCGGCTGTGGTGGTCGAGCGGCTGCGCCAGGGGCAACGGGTCGCCTATGCCACCGACGCGGGTACGCCGGCCGTCAGTGATCCGGGCGCGCGCCTGGTGGCGGCTGTGCGCGCGGCCGGACAACGCGTGGTGCCGGTGCCCGGGGCGAGCAGCGTCACGGCGGCACTCAGCGTGGCGGGCATCGAAGCCGGCGCCGCCCAGGAAGGCGGCTTCGTATTCGCCGGGTTCCTGCCGCCTCGCGCCGCGGAACGCGCGGCCCGGCTGGCAACGCTGGCGGCGGAACCGCGCGCGGTCGTCGTGCTGGAGGCGCCGCACCGCATCGATGCACTCGCGGCGGCACTGGCAGTGCTGGGGCCACGCGGCCTGACCGTCGGGCGCGAACTGACCAAGCAGTTCGAAGAGATCGCCACCATCACGGCGGCCGGCTTCGC
>JANMYG010000230.1:0-3343 GCA_031381865.1 Betaproteobacteria bacterium
GCCAGCCAGCCGGCCGATCGATTGCGGTATCACATAGGCCGGCCCGACCAGCGGCAGTGCAGAGCCCAGGCTGCCGTCGGGCTTGATCTGGGCGCTGACGCCGCAGGCCAGGCACAGCGGCAACATCAACGCGAGCCAGAGACGGCTGCGCCGCGGCCGCCGCGCAAGAAGGAGTGCGTGGTGTGGTGTCATGACTAGAGCCAGTTGCCTATGAGCACAAACGGCGCCCAGAAGAACGGGTGCGAAAACTCGGGGTTACGCAGCAGGTCGATCTGCGATTGCCTCAGGGCCTGTGCCTTGGACAGGTGGGTCGTGACCAGCCCGTCGTAGAAGCCCTCCATGGTCTTGCGCGCCGCCGTGTCTTCGACCGGCCACAAGGTGCCGAGCACGCTCTTGGCCCGGGCCTTGAGCGCCGCGCCCGACAGCCCCAGCGGCGAACGGTCGTCGCCCTCGGCGGTTTCGCAGGCCGACAGGCTCAGCAGCTCGATCGGGTTCTTGCGGAATTCGTCGGCGTTGAGCAGCGATTGCAGGCTGTCGAGTGTCAGCAGGTCGTCATAAGCCAGCACGTAGCTGGAATCGGCGGTGCCGCCGAAGACGCCGTGGGAGGCAATATGTACCACCCGGTAGGCGCCCGATTCCGCTTCGCGCCGGAAACCTTCGACCGTGAACGGCGCATTGAGCAGGCTGGTGCTGCGGGCAATGCGGCTGATGGCCTCGACTTCCTGCTTCACGCCCGGCAAGGCCAAGGCCTGGCGCAGCGCCGCGGACCGGCTCGACGCGTCGCCGTTGACCGGCGCCACCGCGCGCGGCTTGATCGACCGCAGGTTGCGGCCGGTGGACAGGCTGGCGACCTCGACCGGCTTGCCCGGCCCGGCGGCGAGCAATTCCTTCACGATCGACTGGCTGAGCTTGTCCACCACCGGACCCGGCTCGGACACTCCTGCCACCAGGAACTGCATCGTCCGCCCGGACGGCGCGCTGGTATTGGTCATCGACAGCCCGGTGACCGTGGTGACGGCAAACTTTTCGATCGCAAACCTTTTACCGTCGTGCAACGCTCCCATCGCGACGAGCCGCAGCGCACCGTCGGATACCACCACCAGCGTGTCGATGTGCTGCGCCGCGATGAACCCTTCCAGCGGTCGCATCAGCCAGTCATAAAGTTCCCGCGCGCGCGCCATGTAACCGGGCGCGCCGTCGCGCAGGTCGTTGGCAAACGCCACGGCGGTCTGGCGCACCCTGGTACTGGAGACGGGCGTAGTGAAATGTGCGATCCCGGAGCCGGTTTCCAGCAGCAGCTCGATGCGGTCGCCGAGGATGACGGGATACAACACGGCTGTTCCCGCGGGGATGACGGTGGGCGTGCCGCCTTTGACCGTGTCCACGGTGCAGCGGTCGCCCAGGTAGTCCTGCATCTCGGCCTGCTTGATCAGTTCGATGGCGTCGCGCGCGCGCCGCAGGTAGCCGGCCTTCGCTTCGCCGGTCTGGTTGGCTGCGGCCTTCAGCAGGCCGTCGAACAGCCCCAGGTAGATCGGTTCGAGTGTGCGGCGAAACGAGGAGCCGCCATCGTCGTAGTCGATCGGCATGTCCTGGCGTACCGGCTCGACCTGGTCGACCGCGCGCTGGTAGGCGGCCAGGGCCTGGTCGTGCCTGCCCAGCGCGGTGTACAGACGCGCCTGGCGCCATTCGAGGCCGACCATCAGGTCACCCACGGCGCCCGGCGGCTGGTCGCGCGCGGCAGCGACCGCCTGTTGGTTCAGCAGCGATGCGTCGCGCTGGCGGTCGTTGTCTTCGTACAGCTGCGCCAGCGCGTCGAGCGACTCGACCCGTAAGCGGCCGCTGGCGCTGGCCACGCCCAACTGGCGCGCCTGGTCGTAACTTTGGTAACTCAGCGCGAGCGCCAGTCTGCCCAGCCCATGTGCCTGCGCGCCGAGATTGAGGTACAGCCGGGCCCGGCCACTGACGTCCGTGACGCCGGCGATCCCGGGATAAAGCGTGTACAGGCGCTGCAGACGTTCTGCTTCGGGAGCCAGCCGCGCGAGGTTGAGCCCGGCGCTCAAGGCCAGGTCGGTATCGTCACCCGCGAGTTGAAGTGCTTCCTGGTAGTACTCCCGGGCCTCCTGGTGCCTTTTGCCGACCAGCGCCAGGTTGCCGAGGTCCAGCGCGTAACGCGCGCGCTGCGTGCCGGAAAAAAACTGGTAGGCCGCGCGCAGCGACAGCGCCGCCTGGTCCAATTGCCGGGCTTGTAGTTGGGACGCGCCCAGTTCGCCGGTGGCTGTCATCCGGTCGAGGTCGGTGACGGCGCTGCGTACGGAATTCTCGAGCACCTCGATCGACAGGGTGAGATTTCCGAGTGCGCGCAGGGTGGTCGCCTGCGTGACTGAGCGCTCGGTCGGCGAAAGCTCGCCGGCACCCGCCGGCGCAGTGCAAAAACCGGCAGCGACCAAGGCGCAACGGCACAGCAGGATGGCGGGACGGCAGATTCTCATGGGATGGCGAAAATTCCGGTTACAGAATCAGCTTCTGAATTTGCGTTTTCGCAAGATTGTGCCTTGACATCCTGTAATACTGGTAACAATTTGCATTGTCTGTGCGTCATGCCAGTGATCGCAGTGCCGGAACGGCGCCTCAGGTGGCGGCAAGCGGCACCACGGCGCTCTCCGCCGGTTCAGCCACATCCACCGGGTCGAAGCCGAAGATCTCCACCGGCGAATGCCCCTTGATCGCATGTTGGCCGAGCGGCACCAGGCGTTCCGGCTCGCCGACCTGTTCGAACACGGCGCGCGAGCAGACCAGCCCGTATCCGACCTCCTTGGTGACGCCTTCGAGCCTCGCGGCGACGTTGGTCACGTCGCCGATGAGAGAGTATTCGTGCCGGGCCTGTGCGCCGATGTGCCCCGCCACGCCGATTCCGGCGTGCAGTCCGATGCCGATCCGCAGTGGGCGCTGCCCCCCTGCGGCCAGTTCGACGGACAGGCGCTTGCGGTAATCGAGCATGGCCTTGGCCGCGGCGAAAGCCGCCGCGCAGGGGTTGGGCAGCGGCTTGGGCACACCGAACACGGCCATGATGCCGTCGCCCATGAAACTGACCACCGTGCCGCCATGCGCGTGGATGATCGGCACGATGCGTTCGAAATAGCGGTTGAGAAAGGCGATCGTCTGCTCCGGTGTCATGTGTTCGCTCAGCGTGGTGAAGCCGCGGATGTCGGAAAACATCACGCAGCCGAACTGTTTGACGCCCCCCAGCGCCGGGGTCAGCGTGCCGGCCAGGATTTCGTGCATCACGTCCGGGCTGACGTAGCCGCCGAAGGCGCGCCGCAGCCGGCGCCGTTCCCGCAGCCCC
>JANMYG010000242.1:0-17222 GCA_031381865.1 Betaproteobacteria bacterium
CCTCGAACTCGCCCTGCTCGGGCTGTGCACCGGCTTTCTGGCCGGCCTGCTGGGCCTGGGCGGGGGCATGCTGATGGTGCCTTTCCTGACCATCATCCTGGCCGCCCGGGGCCTTCCCGAGGCGCATGTCGTCAAGGTGGCGGTGGCCACGTCGCTGGCCACGATCTGTTTCACCTCGCTGTCGTCGGTTCGTGCGCACCACCGGCGCGGCGCCGTGTTGTGGCCGGTTGCGCGGGCGCTGGCCCCCGGCATCCTGGTCGGGTCGTTCCTGGGGTCCCAGGTCGCCGCCGCTCTGCCGTCGAAGCTGCTGGGGCTGCTGTTCGCGGTCTTCGTGGCCTTCTCCGCCACCCAGATGTTCCTGAACCGCAAGCCCAAACCGTCGCGCACCCTGCCGCCACCGGCCGGCCTGTTCGGTGTCGGCGGTGGTATCGGCGCGTTGTCTGCGCTGGTGGGTGCCGGCGGCGCATTCGTATCGGTGCCGTTCATGAGCTGGTGCAACATCCCGATCCACAACGCCGTGGCCACGTCGTCGGCGCTGGGATTTCCGATTGCGCTGGCAGGAACCATCGGTTACCTGGTGGCAGGCTGGAACCTGCCGCAAATGCCACCCGGGGCAGTGGGTTACCTGTACTGGCCGGCGCTGCTGGTCCTGTCGATCGCGAGCATCTCCACCGCGCCGCTAGGCGCGAGGGTGGCACACAGCATGGACATCGCACCGCTCAAACGCGCGTTCGCGGTGGTCCTGTACGGCCTGGCCACCTATTTCGTGCTGCGTTGAGGCGCGCGGCATGCTGCTAACTTGACCTCGACCAGCAGCCGTCCAGCCAGGAACCACGCGCTGGCGCGATACCGGCGCTAGTGGAAAACCCGCCCTCGCCAGCCGCGATCCGGAGCGGCGCGTCAAGTAGACTGCCGGGTCGCCATCGCCATCCCCGTCGCGCCCCGGCGCAATTCAAATTACCTGAGGATCGTTACCTTGAGCATGCGTTTACCCAAATGGTTCAAACCCCTGTCGAGCGCGCTGGCGCTGTCCTGTTCCGCAGCGCTCGCGGCCGCAGCGCTCTCCTGGCAACCGACCAAGACGGTCGAATTCATCGTGCCGGCCGGCACTGGCGGCGGCGCCGACCAGATGGCCCGCCTGATCCAGGGGATCGTGACCAAGAACAACCTCATGAAGACTTCGCTGGTGGTCGTCAACAAGGGTGGTGGCGCCGGCGCCGAAGGTTTCCTGGATGTCAAGAACAGCAAGGGGGACCCGCACAAGATCGTAATCACCTTGTCGAATATGTTCACGACCCCGATCGCGACCGGGGTGCCCTTCAGCTGGAAGGACATGACACCGGTGGCGATGCTCGCGCTGGATGAATTCATCCTCTGGGTCAATGCCGATTCGCCGCACAAGACCGCCCAGGAGTACCTGGCCGCGACCAAGGCCGCCGGCGGCAAACTCAAGATGGGCGGCACCGGATCCAAGCAGGAAGACCAGATCATCACGGCCCTGATCGAGAAGGCCAGCGGCGCGAAGTTCATCTATGTGCCCTACAAGGGCGGCGGCGAAGTGGCGGTGCAACTGGTCGGCAAACACGTCGACTCGACCGTCAACAACCCGATCGAGGCGGTGGCGCAATGGCGCGGGGCCAAATTGCGCCCGCTGTGCGCGTTCGACAGCAAGCGGCTGCCGTACAAGGAAAAGATCGCCGACAAGGCGTGGGGCGATGTGCCCACCTGCAAGGAAAGCGGGCTCGACGTCGACTACCTGATGCTGCGCGGCATCTTCATGCCGGCCGAAGTGACGGCCGAGCAGACGGCTTTTTACGTAGACCTGCTGGGCAAGGTGCGCGCAACGCCGGAGTGGAAGAAGTTCATGGAGGAAGGCGCGTTCAACCAGACCTTCATGGCCGGCGCGGACTTCACCCGCTGGGTCGCCAACGAGGACATCCGCCACCGCTTGCTGATGCAGGATGCGGGATTCGTCGCCAAATAAGCCGATCCGGGGCAAGCCCCGTTTGCAGCCACTCGAACCAGGGGCCACCCGATGCCGGAAGATGAAGCAGGTGCGAGCGCGGTATCGACGCGCACGATGGAGTTGGCTACGGCGCTGCTGTTCCTGCTGGTCGGCGGCGTGCTCATGTGGGACAGCTGGCGCATCGGTGCCGGCTGGGGCGGCGACGGCCCGCAAAGCGGCTACTTTCCGTTCTATGTCGGACTGCTCATGAACATCGCCAGCGCCGTGAACTTCTGGCATGCCGCGAAGATGAACAGCGACTATCCCTTTGTGTCGAAACCGGTCCTGAAGCTGGTGCTCGCGATCTTTGTTCCGTGCCTGCTGTACGTCGGCCTGATGCAGTGGGCCGGCCTGTATGTGGCGTCGACCCTGTTCGTCGCCTTTTTCATGCGCTGGCAGGGCAAATTCGGCCTGCTGACCTGTTGCCTCAGTGGCGGTCTCTTGTCGGTGTTGTTGTTCCTGATGTTCGAGTTGTGGTTCAAGATCCCGCTGCCCAAGGGGCCGCTGGAAGCCGCGCTCGGCTTCTAGGCAAGCAATGGAAGAAATCCAGGCGCTGTTCCAGGGCTTCTCGGTGGCCCTGTCCCCGGTGAACATCGGCCTGATGTTCGTCGGCATCCTGCTCGGCGTCCTGATCGGCGTGTTGCCCGGCCTCGGCGGCGCCAACGGCGTGGCGATCCTGCTGCCGCTGACCTTCACGATGAACCCGACCTCGGCCATCATCATGTTGTCCTGCATCTACTGGGGCGCCTTGTTCGGCGGCGCCATCACCTCGATCCTGTTCAACATACCGGGCGAGCCGTGGTCGGTGGCAACCACCTTCGACGGTTATCCGATGGCGCAGCAAGGGCGTGCGGCGGAGGCGCTGACGGCCGCCTTCACCTCCTCCTTTGTCGGCGCCCTGGTGGCGGTGGTCATGATCACCTTCCTGGCGCCGGTGGTGGCACGTTTTGCCATCCGGTTCGGGCCGCCGGAATTTTTCGCGGTGCAGTTGCTGACCTTTTGCAGCTTTGTCGGCATGAGCAAGGGTTCGCCCTGGAAGACCCTGGCCGCGATGTTGCTGGGCTTCTCGCTGGCGGCCGTCGGACTGGACAACGTGACCGGGCAGTTGCGGCTGACCTTCGGTTTCTCGCCGCTGATGAAGGGCTTCGATTTTCTGATCGCGGTCATCGGCCTGTTCGGCATCGGCGAGATTCTGCTGACCATGGAAGAAGGACTGGCCTTCAAGGGAAAATCGGCCCGCATCAACCCGGCGGTGGTGCTGCAGACCTGGAAGAGCCTGCCGCGTTACTGGCTGACCTACCTGCGCAGCGCGGCGGTCGGCTGCTGGATGGGGATCACCCCCGGCGGCGCCACGCCGGCATCCTTCATGGGCTACGGCATTGCCAAGCGTTTCTCGCCGAACGGCAAGAATTTCGGCAAGGGCGAGATCGAAGGCGTGCTGGCGCCGGAAACCGCGGCCCACGCGGCCGGAACAGCGGCGCTGTTGCCAATGCTGACGCTCGGTATTCCCGGCTCACCGACCGCGGCGGTGCTGCTTGGCGGCCTGCTGGTGTGGGGCCTGCAGCCCGGGCCGCTGTTGTTTGTCGAGCAAAAGGATTTTGTCTGGGGCCTGATAGCCAGCATGTACCTGGGAAATATCGCCGGCCTGATCGTCGTGCTGCTCACCGTGCCCTGGTTCGCCGCGATCCTGCGCGTCCCGTTCTCGATCATCGCGCCGATCATCCTGGTGATCTGTGCCGTCGGCGCCTACACCGTGCACAGCTCGATGTTCGACGTCTGGCTGATGCTGGTCTTCGGCGTCATGGGTTACGTCTTCAAGAAACTCAACTACCCGCTGGCGCCGCTGGTGCTGGCGCTGGTGCTGGGCGACTCGGCGGAAAACGCATTTCGCCAGTCGCTGCTCGGCTCCAGCGGCAGCCTGCAGGTGTTTGTGTCCAACCCGCTGGTGGGCGCCATCACGGCGCTGGCGTTGCTGATGTTGTGCTGGCCGATGATCGGCGCCGTGCGCGACCGCCTGCGGACCGAGCCGCAGAATGCCTGATGGCAGGTCAACAAGGATGACGCGATGAAGATCTGCATCGTGGGCGCCGGCGCCATCGGCGGCATGCTGGGCGTCAAGCTGGCGTTGGCCGGCCATGAGCTGAGCCTGATCCTGCGCGGCGCCAATCTTGCGGCCGTGGCGGCGGACGGCCTGACGCTGATCGAAGAGAGCGGCAACCAGCTGCACATGCGCCCCGCACTGGTCACGGACAGGATCGCGCAGGCCGGCGCGCAGGACCTCGTGATCCTCGGCATGAAGGCGCACCAGGTCGCTGCCGTCGCGCCCGAACTGCCGGCCCTGATGCATGCCGGCACACGCGTGGTGACGATGCAAAACGGCATACCGTGGTGGTACTTCCACAAGCTGCCCGGCCCCTACTTGGGCACGCCGATTTCGGCGGTCGACCCCGACGGCGTGATCACCCGCCACATCGATGTCGACCGCGTGATCGGCAGCGTGGTGTATCCGGCCAGCGAGGTGCTGCGGCCGGGCGTGATCCAAGTCATCGAGGGCAACCGCTTCACGCTGGGCGAAATCGACGGCAGCGACACACCCGGGGTGCGCGCCGTCAGCGCCGCCTTCAGGGCAGCCGGGTTCAAGGCGCCGGTGTCGAACGACATCCGTTCGGAAATCTGGCTCAAGTGGTGGGGCAACCTGAGCTTCAATCCGATCAGCGCGCTGACACATGCCACGCTCGAGGATATCTGCCTGTACGACCCGACGCGCGGCCTGGCCGCGGCGATGATGCGCGAGGCGCAGGCCATCGGCGAGAAACTGGGCGTGCAGTTCAAGGTCAGCCTGGAAAAACGCATCGCCGGGGCGCAGGCGGTCGGACAGCACAAGACCTCGATGCTGCAGGACGTGGAGCAGGGCCGCCAGCTCGAACTGCAGGCGCTGGTCGGCTCGGTGATCGAACTCGGCCGCATCACCGGCATGCCCACACCGACGATCGACGCCGTGTTCGCGCTGGCCAGCCTGCTTGCCAAGACCCTGCAGGACCGGCACGCGACGCTGCGCGTCGGCGCGTAGTGCAGCCGCGGCCACCGACGTTGTCCCACGGCCCATCGGCCACGCAACACCATCCACTCCGACCCACGATGAAGAACTATTCCACGCTGGCTGAAATGATCGCCATCCAGGCGCCCGATGCCGTGGCCATGACGGCCCCGGCGGCACTGCCGCTGACCTACGGCGGCCTGTACGAACTGATCACGCGCACCGCCGCGACGCTGAATGGCCTGGGCATCGGGCGCGGTGACCGGGTCGCAATCGTGCTGCCGAACTGCCCCGAGATGGCGTGCGCCTTTGTCGCCGTGGCCAGCGCCTGTACCGCGGCGCCACTCAACATGGCCTACCGCGCCGACGAGTTCGAGTTCTACCTGCGCGACCTCAATACCCGGGCGCTGATCGTGGCGCACGGCAGCGACAGCCCGGCGCTGGCGGTCGCCGAGCGCCTGGGCATTGCGGTACTGGAGTTGCAGCCGCTGCCCGAACGGGGCGCCGGCAACCTCGCCCTGTCGGGCGGCAGCGGGACCGGGGCCGGCGCCAGCACGAGCCGTGGTTTGGCACAACCAGACGACGTGGCGCTGATCCTGCACACCTCGGGCACCACGTCGCGACCGAAGATCGTTCCGCTGTCGCACCGCAACGTGTGCGCGTCGGCACACAACATCAGCAACACGCTGCGACTCACGGCGTCGGACCGCGAACTGCACATCATGCCGCTGTTCCATATACACGGGCTGATCGCCGGCGTGCTGGCCCCGATGGCCGTCGGCAGCCAGATCTTTTGCACGCCCGGCTTCAATGCATTGCGGTTCTTCGGCTGGATGAAAGAATGCAAGCCGACCTGGTACACGGCCGTGCCCACGATGCACCAGACCATCCTGGCGCGCTGCGCCGGCAACCTGGATGTGATAGAGGCCAACCCGCTGCGCTTCATCCGGTCGTCCTCCTCGTCCATGCCGCCGCAGGTGATCGCCGAACTCGAGCGCGTGTTCAAGGCGCCGCTGATCGAGTCCTATGGCATGACCGAGGCCGCGCACCAGATGGCCAGCAGCCCGCTCCCGCCGGCGAAACGCATACCCGGGTCGGTCGGCATCGCGGCCGGTCCCGAGATCGCGATCATGGACAACCAGGGCGCCATGCTGGCGCCCGGTGAGGTCGGCGAAATCGTGATCCGCGGCGACAACGTCACGGCCGGTTACGAGAACAACCCGGCGGCGAACGCCGAGGCCTTCGTCGACGGCTGGTTTCGCACCGGCGACCAGGGGGTGCTGGACGCCGATGGTTACCTGACGCTGACCGGTCGGCTGAAGGAGATCATCAACCGCGGCGGAGAAAAGATCTCGCCACGCGAAGTCGACGAAGTGCTGATGGACCACCCGGCCGTGGCGCAGGTCGTGACCTTCGCCATGCCGCACCCCAAACTCGGGGAGGAAGTGGCCGCGGCGGTGGTGCTGCGCGACGGCCAGCAACTCACCGAAAGCCAGTTGCGCGCCTTCGCGGCCACCCGGCTGGCGGATTTCAAGGTCCCGAAAAAGATCCTGTTCATGGCCGAGATCCCGAAGGGCGCCACCGGCAAGCCGCAGCGCATCGGGCTGGCGGCCAAGCTGGGGCTGTGAGACTGCCGATCTCTTCGCAGCTGTTTTCCGGAACTGTCAGCCTGGTGGCGCGCGCGACAGCGTGCCCATCAGCAGTTCGAATTCGGCCGCCGGCAGCGCCGGCGCGCACAGGAAGCCCTGGAATGACGCGCACTGGAGCCCGAGCAGATATTCCCGCTGGGCCTCGGTCTCGACACCTTCGGCGACTACATCGAGCTTGAGTCCACGCGCCATGCCGATCGTGGCGCTGACGATTGCGCGGTCGCTTTCGTCCTGTGGCAGGCCCATGACGAACGAGCGGTCAATCTTGAGCTTGGAGATCGGGAATCGCTTGAGGTAGGCCAGGCTGGAATACCCGGTACCGAAGTCATCGATCGACAAACCGACGCCGATGGCCGCCAGCGCATGCAGGCGCCCCAGTGCTTCGTCGGCATCCTGCACCAGTATCGATTCGGTCAATTCGAGCTCGAGCAAGGGCGAGCGCAATCCGGCCGCGCGCAGCGTGTCGCCGACCATCTGCACGAAATCGGCCTGCTGGAACTGCAACGCCGACACGTTGATCGATACCGTCACCGGCGTGCCGGCGTCCTGCCACGAAACCGCCTGGCGTACCGCCTCTTCCAGCACCCAGTTCCCGATCGTGATGATGAACCCGGTCTCCTCGGCCAGCGCGATGAAGATGGCGGGCGCAACCTCGCCCAGTTCCGGGTCGCTCCACCGCACCAGCGCCTCGGCGCCCACCAAGGCGCCCGTGGCGAGGGCGATCTGGGGCTGGTAGTGCAGCCTGAAGCGCCCCTGCTGCATGGCCAGGCGCATGGCATGGTCCATTTTCATGCGCGACAACACATCGACGTTCATCTGCGGCTGGTAAAAGCGGAAATTCCCGCGCCCGCGCTCCTTCACGCGGTACATCGCGATGTCCGCAAACTGGATCAATTCGTCCAGCGTCTTGCCGTCCTCCGGGTACAGCGCCACGCCAATGCTGCAGCCAACCGAGAAACTCATGCCGTCGATCTGGAACGGGCGGGCCAGCGCCTCGAGGATGCGTTGCGCGCCGGTCTCGGCACCGTGCGCGTCGGCCTGCTGGAGGAACAGCACGAACTCATCTCCGCCGAGCCGGCACAGTGTGTCGACATCGCGCAGGCACTGCTTTATGCGATCGGCAACTTCGACCAGCACACGGTCGCCGAAGGTGTGGCCCATCGAATCGTTGATGTTCTTGAAACGGTCCAGGTCCAGGAAGAAGACCGCGAACTGGCCGCCGTTGCGCTCGGCCATGCGCAGCGCGAAATCCACGCGCTGCGTCAGCATCAGCCGGTTCGGCAGGCCGGTGAGCACGTCGCGGTAGGCCAGCGTTTCTATGCGCTGCTGGGCCGCGTGTTTTTCGGTCAGGTCCTTGAAAAAACAGATGCTGTGCGACGCATGGCCCACTTCGTCACGCAACAGGACCCAGGACACCTGCACCGCACGCGGAGCGCGGCCTTCGCTCTTGCGCCAGACCTCCCCCTCCCAAAGCCCGTCGGCGCGCAGGTGCTGCTCAACGCGAGCAAAGAAGCCGAGATCGTGCGGGTCGTAGAACATCTCGCGTGCCGAGCTGCCCAGCAGCTGTGCCTGCAACGATCCGGTCAGCCGCTCGCATGCCGGATTCGCCGCCAGCAGCAGGTAGTCCGGCCCGCTGATGAAAACCGCGTCCAGACTGGACTCGAACACCTTGGCAGCCAGCCGCAAGCGGGCTTCGGAGTCGATCCGCTGGCTGATGTCGCCAAACGCGAAGACGCGTCCACTGGCTTGGCCGCGGCTGTACTGCGGCCGCGATACGCGCTCGATCGTGCGCCCCGAGCGCAGTCTGAACGCATCGGTCGCCTCGAGCAACGGCAACTGCGCCAGCTGCTCGAGCCGTGCCTGGTACTGGGCACGATCCTCGACCATCGACGCCAGATGGGCGAACAGCGCGCCATCGTCGCGCTCGAGCATCAGCTGGTCGGGCACCTGCCACAACTCGGCAAAGCGCCGGTTGTAGTTGCGGACCCGGCCTTCGAGATCGATCGCAAGAATCCCGTCGGCCGTGGACTCCAGCGTGGCGCGCAACTCCGCCAGCAGGCTCTCGAGCATGTTCTCGGTATTGCGCTGGTGGCGCAGGTCGCGCATACCGACCAGGAAAACCGGTGCGCCACCGTCCGGCCAGACGCGGCTGACACGGCGCTCGACCGGGATCGGTACACCGTCCGCGCCCCGCACCAGAGTCTCCGAAAAAATGCCCTCGGTCAACCCGGCCGCGACGTCCTCCCAGTAGAACATGTCCTCCGGCGTTGCCGTCAGTTCGATGGCCGGTTTGCCCACCAGATCCTCGCGGGCGAGGCCCACCAGGTCGAGCGCGGCCTGGTTCACGGCAACGATGCGAAACCCCACGGCGTCCACCACCCACACCGCTTCGATCAAGCTATTGATGAGCGCCGTCCAGGGCATGGCGCCGCTGACCGGGGCACCTTCGCTCTGAGCGCTGCGCTGCCAAGCACCTTCGGGCGGCCGTGCGCTGCTCATGCGCCGCCCGCCGCGTGGACGGACAACACCGCGCGTTCGAAGAAATAACAAATACGCAGGCGCGGCGACAGGTAGTCCATCGTGGCCTTGGGCAGGACCGCGGGCCGGACGCTGCGCCGGATGCCAGGCACACCCGGTTGTTCCAGGTCGAGAACGAGGGCCTGGTCGCGCGCGATGGCCGGATCGTGCACCAGCACGCGCGGCTTCAGCGGGCGCGCCGAGTTGACCGACACCACCAGCGCGAAGCGGTCGTTGGCCAGCTGCACCACCGAACCCGGCGGGTAGACCCCCATCATGCGGATGAAAGCGTTCAGGATGGCCGCGTCGAAACGGGCGCGCGACTGCGAGAAGATCAATGACAGCGCTTCATGCGGGGTCGCCATGGGCGACCGCGGGGACGGGTTGCACATGTTTTCATAACGGTTCACCAGCGCCAGGATGCGCCCCGGCATCGAAATCGCGTCGCCCCTGGTCTGGCGCGGAAACCCGCTGCCGTCCGCCAACTCGTGGTGTTCGGCGATTGCCCGCGTGGCGCCATCCGCAAGCCCCAGGCGCTTGGCGAGCAGCACGCCATGGGCCACGTGGCCCCGGTAGGCGTCGAGGTCGGCCGCTGAAAATCCGCCATGCATAGAACGCACGCGCTCGGCCAGCTTGGTCTTGCCGATGTCGTGCAAGAACGCCGCAGTGCCCAAGTCGTGCAGTTGCTCGACCGACAAGCCCAGCACGTCGCCCAGCAGCAGCGAAAGCACGGTGACGTTGACCGGGTGCATTCCGGTGCGCTCGCCGATGCCCTCGGACAGCAGCAGGATCGAGCATTCGCCCTGCCCCAGCACGTCTGCCACGATCTCGTCGACCAGTTCCCGGCATTCGTGTCCCACCTGCGCCGGCTCGGTCTTGAGCTGTTCCAGCACCGCCTCGTAGCGGCGGATCGCGGAACCGAACTTCTGGTCGCAGCGCGCCAGGCTCTCGCGTTGCGCCTGCAACAGCGCTGCATGCTGGATCTCGCGCAGCTGCTGCGGCGCCATCGGATGCTGCTCAGGGTCCGCATCTGGCGACGCCGGCCCACCATCCGCCACGACCGGCAGCGCTGGTGCCGGTTGCGCCTGCACCTCGGGGTCGCTTTTCGCCGGCACATAACGCACCCGCTTGAGCCCCAGGCCGCGCAGGGTCTCGATCTGGCGGTCGGAACTGATCTTGAAGCTTCCCTTCGGAAAAGGATGCGACATCCATCCGAGTTCGAGCTCGATGTACAACCCGACCCGAAGCTGGTCTGGAGAGACGAAGGCGTGCCCGGTATCGATCATGTGGATGCTGCAAATTCTCCTGGGTGGCACGGCCGCGGCGACGGCGCACCGCAACTGCGTGGCGCGAACCGACAACCCGTCGGCGCGACCGGCCACGATGGTGGGCGCCGATCCGGTGTTGGTGCCGACGCTGCAGATATCATGCCTTGTTCAAAATTGCCGATTGGAGAAACAACACCATGATCGACCTGCATTATTGGCCAACACCCAACGGCTGGAAGATCTCCATCATGCTGGAGGAGTGTGGTTTGCCGTACCGGCTGGTCCCGGTCAACATCGGCGCGGGCGAGCAGTTCAAGCCGGATTTTCTGGCCATCAGCCCGAACAACCGCATGCCGGCGATCGTCGACCATGCGCCCGCAGACGGCGGGGCGCCGCTGGCAGTCTTCGAAAGTGGCGCGATCCTGGTCTACCTGGCCGAAAAGGCCGGATGCTTCATGCCCGCCGAGCTGCGCGCGCGGACCCAGGTGCTGCAGTGGCTGATGTGGCAGATGGGCGGCCTGGGGCCGATGGCCGGCCAGAACGGCCATTTCCTGCTGTATGCCCCGCAAAAGATCGGTTACGCGCTGGAGCGTTACGGCAAGGAGGTCGACCGCCTGTACGGCGTGCTGGATACGCAACTGGGCAACACCCAAAGCCACGTGGCGGGGGCCGAATATTCGATCGCCGACATGGCGATATTTCCGTGGATCCGCACCCACAAGGCGCAGCAGGTGGCGTTGGAGGAATTTCCCAATGTACAACGCTGGTACAAGCAGCTGTTCGAGCGGCCGGCCGTGCGCCGCGGCCTGGAGCTGGGCCGCGAATTGCGTGCCAAGGGGCTGACCGACGAGGCGCGCAAGGCGCTGTTCGGGCAAACCGCACACAGCGTGCGCCATGCGGCTCGCGCACCCGGGGCACCGACATGATCGAATTCTTCTTCGACTGTTCCAGCCCCTGGACCTACCTGGCGTTTCACAACATCCAGCGGCTCGCCGCGGAGATCGACGAACCGATCGTCTGGCGCCCGATTCTGGTGGGTGGCGTCTTCAACAGCGTCAACCCCAGCGTGTACGCCCAGCGCGACAACCCGGTGCCCGCAAAGCAGAAGTACATGCACAAGGACCTGCAGGACTGGGCCCGGGCCGCTGGCCTGAAGATCGTGATGCCGCCGCGCGTGTTCCCGGTCAACAGCGTCAAGGCCATGCGCGCTTGTTTGTGGCTCGCACCTCAGGGCCGGCTACTGCAGTTTGCGCGCGGCGTGTTCGAAGCCTATTGGGGCCGGGACGAGGATATTTCCCAGGACGCGGTCCTGGCCGCGGTCTGCGCGCGATGTGCCGTCGACGCAAGCGCCTTGTTCGCCGGTATCGGCCAGCCGGACATCAAGGACCAGCTCAAGGCCAACACGGAAGAACTGGTGCGCCGCGGCGGTTTCGGCTCGCCCACGATGTTCGTCGGGGAGGACATGTATTTTGGCAACGACCGCCTGGAGCTGGTGCGCGCCGCGGTGCTGCTCAGCCGAACAGGTCGCCGGGCGGCTGACTGACCGGAACCACCCGGGCCGGCATCGGCAAGGCCTGGCCCGATTCCCAGTGCTGCCATCCGTACAGCGCCGCGAAGAAAAATGCCGGCGCCGGGCTGCCGGGGGCCTGCACCCGTTCGGCGCCGCGCCGCACGCCGTCGATGAACCACGCCGGCAGCGTCAGGTGGTAGGGATTACGCGCCACTTCGCCGGCATGCAGACTCAGGGCGGCGACCAGCGTCGCAACATGCTGGCGGTGCAGCTCGACCATCAGGCCGGGAGCGGACTGGGTGTTCCAGTATTCGCTCAGGGCCAGGTGCACCCGCAGGGCGGGACCCAGGGTGCGCAGGGCATCCATCACCAGCAGGTGGGTTCCGATATGCGCCGGGTGGCCGTCGTCGGCATGCGGACACACGATCAGGTGCGGCCGGTACCGCAGCACCAGCGCCGCGATCCGCGCCACGCAGTGCGCCCAATACGCCGCGTCCGCGGCAATGGTCTGCGGCAGCACCCGCTCCAGCCCGCGCAGCGATTCACCCGACGCACTGACGAGCTCGAAGCCCAGGAACTCGCAACAGCGCGCCAGTTCGAGCCAGCGCTGCGCGCGCCGGTCCTGGTTGCTGCCGAAGGTGATCGCGCTGTTGACAACGCGCCAGCCGCCCTGCCAGCGAAGCCGCAACGGCAAGCCGCCGCTGATCGCCTCGTCGTCGGGGTGCGGAGAGACCACCAGGCACACCGGCGCAGTCGCGGACAGCGCAGGCAATACCGGTGCAGTCGCCGTCGAGGCGCTCAGGGACCGGCCGCTGCCCAGCAGGTCCTCGAAGCCGCCGACGTATTGCTCAAAGGGATTCATCAGGCACAAAAAGTCGACCCCGCCGCAGCGGGGTCCATCGAAACACGCAAGGGCATGCGCTCGCCGTGCATCAGCCCATATGCAAACCACCGTTGACCGAGAAATCGGCGCCGGTGGAATAACCGCCCTCCTCCGACGCCAGCCACGCGATGATCGACGCAATCTCGCTCGGCTCGCCGAGGCGTTTGACCGGAATGGTGCCGACGATCTTCGCCAGCACGTCTTCGCGGATCGACTTGACCATGTCGGTGCCGATGTAGCCCGGGCTCACGGTATTGACCGTCACGCCCTTGGTAGCCATTTCCTGGGCCAGCGCCATAGTGAAACCGTGCATGCCGGCTTTGGCGGCCGAATAGTTGGTCTGGCCCGCCTGCCCCTTTTCACCGTTGACCGACGAGATGTTGATGATGCGGCCCCAGCCTTTTTCCACCATGTCGGCCACCACCTGTTTGGTGACGTTGAACATCGAGTTCAGGTTGGTCTCGATCACGGCGTCCCAGTCTTCGCGCGTCATCTTCAGGAACATGCGGTCCTTGGTGATGCCGGCGTTGTTCACCAGCACGTCGATCGGTCCGTGTTCGGCGCGGGTCTTGGTGAAGGCGGCCACGGTGGAGTCCCAGTCGCCGACATTGCCGACCGAGGCGTAAAAGGTGTAGCCCAGCGCTGCCTGTTCGCCGATCCATTTGACGTGGTCTCGGGTCGGGCCGCAACCGGCGATGACCTTGAAACCTTCCTTGTGCAGGCGCTGGCAAATGGCCGTTCCGATGCCGCCCATGCCACCGGTGACGTATGCGATTTTCTGACTCATGGTGTGTTCCTCTTTGGATTGTGTGACTACTGAACCTGTGCCGGCGATCAGCGCTCGATCGTCAGCGCGACGCCCATGCCGCCGCCGATACACAGCGACGCGATGCCTTTCTTGGCGTCGCGTTTTTGCATTTCATGCAGCAGCGTGACGAGTATGCGGCAGCCGGACGCGCCGATCGGGTGGCCGATCGCGATCGCACCGCCGTTGACGTTGACTTTGGACGTGTCCCAGCCCATTTCCTTGTTGACGGCACAGGCCTGGGCAGCGAACGCCTCGTTGATCTCCAGCAGGTCGAGGTCCTGCGCCTTCCAGCCGGCGCGTTGCAGTGCCTTGGTGGACGCCGGCACCGGGCCCATGCCCATGTAAGCCGGGTCGAGCCCGCTGGTGGCAAAACTCGCGATGCGGCCCAGCGGCTTGAGGCCCAGCGCCGCGGCCTTCCTGGCCGTCATCACCATCACCGCCGCCGCGCCGTCGTTGATGCCCGAAGCGTTGCCGGCGGTCACGCCACCGGCCTTGTCGAACGCCGGGCGCAGGCCTGCCAGCGCCTCGGCACTGGTCTTCTTGTTGATGAATTCATCGGCCGCGAAAACGATCGGGTCGCCCTTGCGCTGGGCGATGCTGAAGGCCATGATCTCATCCTTGAAACGGCCCCCCTCCTGCGCGGCGGCCGCCTTCTGCTGGCTCGCGTGCGCCAGCGCATCCTGCGCTTCGCGGCTGATGCCGTACTTCTTGGCGACGTTTTCGGCCGTGATACCCATGTGGTACTGGTTGTAGACGTCCCACAAGCCGTCGACGATCATCGAATCGATCATTTTCCAGTCGCCCATGCGCTGGCCGTCGCGCGAACCCAGCAGCACGTGCGGCGACGCGCTCATGTTCTCCTGCCCGCCGGCAATGACGATTTCGCTGTCGCCGTACGCGACCGCCTGCGCGGCCAGCATCACGGCCTTGAGGCCCGAGCCACACACCGCGTTGATGGTCAGGCCGGGTGTGGCCTGGTTCAGGCCGCTCTTGATGACGGCCTGGCGGGCCGGGTTTTGGCCCGCGCCGGCCGCCAGCACCTGGCCCATGATGACCTCACCGACCTGGTCGGCCGCCAGCCCGCTGCGCTTGAGCACTTCGGCAATCACGGCCGCCCCGAGTTCGGTTGCGGGTGTCTTGGCCAGGCTTCCGCCGAATTTGCCGACCGCGGTGCGGGTGGCCGAAACGATAACGATGTCTTCCATGGATGTCTCCTCTATTGCTGATTCAAACTTTTGCCTTGACGTAGCGCCCCGGTGCCGCTTCGATCGCCTTGTATTTTCCACGACCGTAGGATTTGGGCGCGGCGATCTGTTTGCCGGCGTGTCCCTTGAGCCATGCCGCCCAGTCGGGCCACCAGCTGCCGGGGTGCTCCTTGGCCGCGGCGATCCAGTCGTCGACCTTGGCCGGGAACTTGTCGGGGGGACCGATCCAGTGGCTGCGCTTCTTCTTGGCCGGCGCGTTGATGACGCCGGCGATATGGCCCGACGCACCCATCACGAAACGCTTCTTGCCAGGCAGATGCTGCGTCGACGCGTAGGCGCCACCGATCGGCACGATATGGTCTTCGCGCGAGCCATAGATATAGACCGGAAGGTCGAGCTTGCGAAAGTCCACCTTTTCACCGCAGACGGTGGCCTGCCCCGGTTTGACCAGCCGGTTTTCAAGATAGGTGTTGCGCAGGTACCAGGCGTAGAACGGGCCGGGCAAATTGGTCGAGTCGCTGTTCCAGTACAAAAGGTCGAACGGCGGCGGGGTTTCGCCCTTGAGGTAATTTCCCACCACATAGTTCCAGACCAGGTCGTTGGGCCGCAGGAACGAGAAGGTCGACGCCAGGTCCGTGCCCTTCATCATGCCGCCCTTGCCCATTTCCATCTCGCGGTACTTCACGAATCCTTCGTCGATGAAGACATCGAGAATGCCGGTGTCGGTGAAGTCGAGCAGCGTGGTGAGGAAGGTGGCGCTCGCCACGGGTTTCTCGCCGCGTGCGGCGAGCACCGCCAGCGCGGTGGCAAGCATCGTTCCCCCGACACAAAAACCCAGCGCATTGAGGTTCTTGGAACCGCTGACCTCCTGCGTCACCGCGATCGCCTTGACCACCGCATCCTCGATGTAGTCGTCCCAGGTCTTCCTGGCCAGCGACGCGTCCGGGTTGCGCCAGCTCACCACAAATGTCCTGTGGCCCTGCTCGACGGTATACCGGATGAAGGAATTCTCCGGCTGCAGGTCGAGGATGTAGAACTTGTTGATGCACGGAGGAATCAGCAGGAACGGCTTTTCGAACACCTTGGCCGTCAACGGCTTGTATTCGATCAACTGGAACAACTCGTTCTCGAACACCACCGCCCCTTCGGTGGTCGCCACGTTCTTGCCGACTTCGAACTGGCTCTCGTCGGTCATCGATACGTGCCCCTGGCGCAGGTCCTGCATCAGGTTCTGGATCCCCTTGGCGATGCTCTCGCCCCTGGTCTCGATCGCCTTCTTTTGCGCCTCGACATTGAATGCCAGGAAGTTGCTCGGCGCCGACGCCGCCATCCATTGTTCCACCGCGAAACGCACCCGGGCGCGCGTCTTTTCGTCCGCCTCCACCGCGTCGGCCATGCCCATCAGGGTGCGGGCGTTGAGCAGGTAGTTGGCAGCCGAATAGGCCGCCACCGGATTGGCGCTCCAGGCGTCGTGGGCAAAACGTTTGTCGCCGCGGTGGGCGCTGCCTTCCAGGCTCTGGTTCCACAACTCGGCCGCTTCACGCAGGTACTGCTGCTGCAACTCCTGCAGCTTGGCCGGCGAAAATGCGATCTTGGGCAGCTTGGTGGCCATTGCGCCATCGTGCGCCGGCTGCGGGACCAGGCCCTGCATCGACTGCATGGTCCGGGTCCAGTTTTCGGTAAACGCCTGCTGTAACTGCTCGGCCGATTGCCGCCAGAATTCGGGTGTGTTCTGATTCACCTTTTCTCCTCGTTTTCACTCTCAATTGGTGCTAACCCTAGTATCTCAGTTTTCACCCTTCACAATACTGACAATTTCGAAATAAGCATATCCATGTACATCGTTCCGATCGCCTGGTTGTATGTCACCTTGATGATGGCCGTGGCCGAAGCAACCAACAGCAACGGGACCGTGCTCGGGGCCATCATCACGTTCCTGCTCTATGGTCTGTTGCCAGTGGCACTGGTGGTCTATCTCATGCGCTCGCCGGCGCGGCGCAAGGCCATGCGCGCGCGCGAGGCGACCTCAAACGAGCCAGATGCAGGCGGCCATCCGGCCGCTACCGCCGAGCCGGACGCTGTCGCGCCGGTGCGAGAAAAACCGTGACGGGTTGCCGACAGTGCACCAGGGCGCCGTGCCATCGTTGCCGTAGATCCTCGACAGACCCAGGGCGCGCAAACGCAGACGCGCCAGGGCGGCCAGATCGGCCAGCCATTTGCCACCCGCCGCGGCGCTGAAACACGACGCGGCGGCCGCATCATGTGCCACAAACGCGGTGCGCACCTCGGGCCCGACCTCGAACGCAGCCGGGCCGATGCACGGGCCGAGCCAGGCCAGCG
>JANMYG010000511.1:0-1989 GCA_031381865.1 Betaproteobacteria bacterium
AAACACCGGATCGAACAGGATGTTCTTGCCCGCCAGTCGCACCAGCATGGTGGCGTGTCCGACCCAGGTCACCGACGGGTTGTTGCCGGGTGCGCGCAACGCGGCCGGATCGGTCTTGACCGCCGGCAGGTTCCAGCCGCCGGGTGGTGGCTTGGGCAACCCGTCGCGCAGCCGTTCCCATTGCCAGGCGACAAAACTCGCGTCACCGGGGTGCGGATAGTTGTTGCGATACCCCACCGCGCCACCGGCGTCCGGCTGGGCCATGGCCAAACCGGCGCAGGCGGCAAGCAACAGGGAGATCAGGTGGCGCATGGGTTGGGTGGTGCGAGGCGGGCCAGCCAGACTCTATCGGAGAAGCGCCGAGTTCGCCGGCGCCGGGCTGCTGCTGGCCACGCGCGCCCGCGCCGCGGTGCAAACATCAGACCGGGCGGCTGTCGCGCCAGCGGTAATACGCAATCGACGGCCCCAGGAACCACGGGTTGCCGCTGTAGAACGGGCGCGTCTCGAACGGCAATCCGTCGAGCGCGGTGCGCCCTTCCTTCAGGCCCAGCACCTGTTGTCCGATGCGCATCCCGAAATAACTCGCGGTGCCCACGCCGGCACCGCAATAACCCATCGCAAAATGCAGCCCATCGTGCTGGCCGAGGTGCATCAGTTCGTCGAATGTGTAGGCCACGAAGCCACACCATGAGTGGCTGATGCGCGTGTCCCGAAGTTCCGGGAAAAGTCGCACCATGTCGGCGTGCAATTTGGGCCCGCTGACCCGCGGATCGGTTTCCTGGTGTGACACGCGCCCGCCAAACAACACACGGCGGCGGTCGGGCGAGGCGCGGTAGTAATACACCACCCTGCGCGTATCGCTGACGATGCGGTTGTTCGGAATCAGCCGGTCCATCCAGCCCTCTGGCAGCACGTCGGTGGCGATCATGTAGCTGCCGATCGGGATCACGCGGCGTTGCAGCCACGGGGTCAGGCCGCCGGTATAGCCGTTGGTCGCGATCACCACGTCACGCGCCAGCACGCGGCCGCGGGGCGTGTCCAGCCGAAACAATGCCCCCTGTTTTTCGATGCCTGCCACCGGGCACCGTGGTGCGACTTGTGCGCCCGCCGCCAGCACGCGCTCGAGCAGGCCCTGGTGGTACCGCGCCGGGTGCACCGAACAGTGCCGGGTATAGACCACACCGCCCCAATAGGCGTCGGAGCCCAGTTCGCCGCGCTGCTGCGCGCGCGGCACCATGAAAGCGTCGACCTCCAGGCCCTTGGGCTGCGATGCGAGCCTGGTGGCCAGCGCTTCGTATTGCGCGGGATTGTGCGCCGCATGAAAACGCCCGACCTGGGCAAAGTCGCATTCGATGCCCTCGGAGCGCACGAATTCGCCAATCCAGGCCAGCGATCGCTGTCCCTCCTTCAGTATGTCGAACGCACGCTGGCTGCCGTGGCGCCGCGCGAGCTGATCGAAGGTGGGCTTGACGCTGGTCGATATCTGCCCGCCGTTGCGCGTGCTGCAGCCCCAGCCTGCCTCTTCGGCATCGAACACGATGGTCGAACGCCCGCCGCGCGCGGTCTGCAGCGCCGCGTGCAGCCCGGTGTAACCGGCGCCGATCACGGCCACGTCGACAGTCGGCGGCAGGGCCGGTTCCGGCAAGGCCGGACGCGGTACGTCGTCCCACCAATACGGTGCCAGCTTGCAGTCTTCCATCAGGTCGGACCTGTGCATATCAGTCGCTCCATCGTATTGCGCCCGATCGGCAACGCATGCAACGCGCAGGCGGTTTCAAAGTCCGGTTTCGGCCTGTTGCGGTCGTTCGTTGCCACGCTGTTTTCACGTGCCGGTGCGCCTCGCAGCAGGCGGTACCCGGCGGTGGCTCATGCTGGGGCGGTCTCCGCTGAACGCGTCGACTGCCCTGCGGTACTCGCCCAGGGGTCGGGCCGCGGAACTCGCTGCGTTCGCTGCGCTCTCTACGCTCAGACAGCCGCGGCCAGAATGTT
>JANMYG010000284.1:0-5714 GCA_031381865.1 Betaproteobacteria bacterium
GATGTACTCGCCCGACTCCGCCACCGGGCGCCTGGGCCTGCTCGAATTGCGGGCGTTCGAAATGCCGCCGCACGCGCGCATGAGTATTGCCCAACAGCTGCTGCTGCGCGCCATGGTGGCCAGGTTCTGGAAGAACCCCTATCGCGTCGGCGCCAGCCGCTGGGGCACCGAACTGCACGACCGCTTCCTGTTGCCGACCTTCATCCGGATGGACTTCGAGGACGTGGTCGACGAAATGCGCGCGGCCGGCTACGCGTTCGACCGGTCGTGGTTCGCGCCACACCTCGAATTCCGTTTCCCGCTGCTGGGCAGCGTGCAGTCGGGCGGTATCGACCTGACGCTGCGCAACGCGCTCGAGCCGTGGCATGTGATGGGCGAAGAAGGTGCGTCGGGTGGCATGGCGCGTTATGTCGACTCGTCGCTGGAGCGCATGGAAGTACGCGCCACCGGCCTCAACGACAGCCGCTACGTCATCACCTGCAACGGCCGGGCGCTGCCGATGCAGCCGACCGGCACCGTCGGCGAATTCGTCGCGGGTGTGCGTTACAAGGCCTGGAGTCCACCATCCGCCCTGCATCCGTCGATCGGCACGCACGTGCCGCTGACCTTCGATATCGTCGACACCTGGATGCAGCGCTCGCTCGGCGGCTGCCAGTACCATGTGGCGCACCCGGGCGGCCTGAGTTACGAGAGTTTCCCGGTCAATTCCTACGAAGCCGAGAGCCGGCGCCTGTCGCGTTTCGTGGCGATGGGCCACACACCGGGCGAACTGCGGGTGCCGCCGGCGACCATCAAGGTGGCGGCCAGCCGCGAGTTCCCGTTCACGCTCGACCTGCGGCGTACGTCCTGATACCGGCTGGCGCAAAACACGGTGAATTCCTCGACCCCAGCCGCCGCGGCGTCCCAGGTCCGTACACCGCTGGCGGCGCCGGCGGCTGCCGGCCATTTCGACGAGTTGCTCGGCGCCCCGGAGGCGCCGGCGGCGGCGGCCGGTGAAGGCGCCGGTGGCAGCGCAGACCCGGTGCACGGGATGCGCCCGCACTGGGCGCAGTTCTTCGCCCACCTGGGCTCCGACGGCCTCGGCGACCTCAACCACCGGGCGACCAACCTGGAGCGGCAGATCCGCGACAACGGCGTGACCTACAACGTCTACGCCGACGCGGGCGGCCCGCAGCGGCCGTGGGCGCTCGACCTGTTCCCGCTGATCGTCACGCCCGCGCACTGGCAACAGATCGAGGCCGGTGTGCTGCAACGCGTGCGGCTGCTCGACCAGGTGATGGCCGATGTCTACGGGCCACAGCAATTGCTGGCGCGCGGCCTGTTGCCGCCGGCGCTGGTGCAGGGCCACCCCGGTTACCTGCGCTCGATGCATGGGGCCGCGCCCGTGGGCGGCACCCATCTGCATATCGCCGCGTTCGACCTGGCGCGCGGGCCCGACGGGAACTGGTGGCTGGTTTCCCAGCGCACCCAGGCGCCCTCGGGTCTCGGTTACCTGCTGGAGAACCGGCTGGCCGTGTCGCGCCTGTTTCCGCGCGCCTTCGAGACCATGCAGGTGCAGCGTGTGGCCGGCACCTACCGCGCCCTGATGGACAACCTGAAGTCGACGAGCCCGGGTGGCCGCGACTCGCACATCGCGCTGCTGACGCCCGGCCCCTACAACGAAACCTATTTCGAACACGCCTACCTGGCCCGTTACCTCGGCCTGACGCTGGTCGAAGGTGGCGACATGCTGGTGCGCGACGAGCGGCTGTACCTCAAGACCCTGCGGGGACTGGTGCCGATCCATGTGCTGCTCAAGCGGCTGGACGACCAGTTCCTGGATCCGCTGGAGTTGCGCTCCGACTCGACCCTCGGCGTGCCGGGGCTGCTGCAGGCGATCCGCGCCGGCAACGTGCTGGTGGCCAACGCGCCCGGATCGGACTTTCTGGAGTCGCCGGCGCTGCTGGGCTTCCTGCCCGGGCTCGCGCGCCACCTGCTGGGCCAGGAACTCACGTTGCCGGCCCTGCCGACCTGGTGGTGCGGCGAACGCAGCGCGATGGAAGAAGTGCTGCCGCAACTGGCCGAATGCGCGATCAAGCCGACCTACCCCGGTTCGGTGCACCACGGCAACTTCGAGGCCGTGCTCGGACGCGAGCTGGCAGAGCGCGAACTCGACGAATGGGCCGGACGCATCGCCCGCACCGGGGACGACCACACGATCCAGGCCTACCTGCCGCTGGCGCAGATGCCGACCTGGCAGCGCGACGCCGGTCCCGGCCCGCAGGCCGGGCAGATCGTGCCGCGGTCGGTCATGCTGCGGGTGTTCGCAGTGTCCAACGGCACCCAGTCCTGGCAGGTGCTGCCGGGCGGGCTGGCGCGCGTGGCGGCGGCGCATGCGGAAATCGCGACCATGCAGCGCGGCGGCAGCAGCGCCGACGTGTGGGTCATGACCCAGGGCGCCGTCGACCGCACCTCGCTGCTCGCCCCGGCGTTGACACCGGGCGCGGTGGCGCAGCGTAAACGCCTGGTGACCAGCCGGGCCGCCGAGAACCTCTACTGGCTGGGCCGTTACACCGAACGGGCGGAAAACTCGATTGCCCTGGCGCGTCTTGCGCTCGAATGCCTGGGCGGCGCCGACCAGAGCGCGCCGACGCTGCTGGCCTGGCTGGGCAAGATGGCGGTATCGAATGCGCTGGTGCTGGCGGGTGTGCCGGCACCGTCGCAGGCGCGGCGCGTGTTCGAGCGTTCGCTGGTTGCCAGCCTGGGTGGAGGCGAGCAGGGCATCAGCGTCGGCCACAACCTGCGCGCGGTGCGCGTGGCGGCGTCGGCGGTGCGCGAACGCCTGTCGCAGGAACACTGGAACCTGATCGTGCGCGCCCAGGAGCAGTTGGCCCAGGCCTGCGCCGCGCAGTCGGTCGATGGCGACTACTCGCCGGTCGAGACGCTGGAGATACTCAAGCGCGCCGGCCAGCACATGGCCGCCGTGACCGGATCAAAAACCGACCGCATGACCCGTGACGACGGCTGGCGGCTGCTGAGCATCGGGCGCCATGTCGAACGCCTCGGCTTCCTGTCGGCGTCGCTCGAGCTCGGCCTGCAGACCACTTCGGTCCAGAGCGAGGCCGGGTTCGAGGCCATGGTTGCGCTGTTCGACAGCACCATCACGTTTCGGGCGCAGTTCCAGCAGGTGCGCGAGATGGCCGCGCTGATCGACCTGCTGGTGCTCGACCGCGACAACCCGCGCTCGCTGGCCTGGGTGTCGCACACGCTGCGCGGACGCCTGGCCAAACTGGCGGGCAGCGAACCGAACGAACTCAGCGCGTTGTCGCTGCGGGTGCCGGACCCGCGCACATGGGACCTGGCGCAGCTGTGCGTCTGCGACGAGGACGCGGCCGCAGGTGGCGCCAGCGTCGCCAACCTGCGCGCACTGCGCTCGGTGTTGCAGCAATGCGTCGCGGCGGCCTTCGATGTGTCCGAAATCGTCAGCGCGACCTATTTCACCCATTCGGATGCATCGAACCAGAGCGTGGGGGCGTGATGAAGGTGCAGGTCCGGCACGAAACGCGTTACGACTATGTGCCGCCGGTCGAGGTGGCGCAGCATATGGCGTACTTGCGGCCACGCGACACGACCAACCAGCAGTTGCTGGCGCACACGCTCGAGGTCGAACCCCGGCCGGCGCAGCAAAGCGTGGCGCAGGACGTCTACGGCAACACCCGGACCTTCCTATCGCTGCAGATCGCCCATGCCCGGCTCAGGGTGGTTGCCACCAGCGTCGTGTCGACACGCGTGCGCGAGATGCCCGCCAGCGAAATGCCCTGGGAGCAGGTGCGGGAGCATTTCCGCTACCGTGCCGACGGCGCCTATGACGCGGCGGCTGAATTCGTGTTCGCCTCGCCCTACGTGCCGCGCCATCCCGACTTCGCCAGTTACGCGCGGCCGAGTTTCGCCGCGGGGGTGGGCCTGTACGCGGCCGCGGCCGACCTGATGCACCGCATCCACACGGACTTTGTCTACGAGAGCCAGAGCACGCATGTGAATACGCCGGCCCTGGAGGCGCTGGCGCAACGCAAGGGCGTGTGCCAGGATTTCGCCCACATCATGATCGCGTGCCTGCGCTCCATGGGCCTCGCGGCCCGTTACGTCAGCGGCTACCTGTTGACCACACCGGCGCCGGGGACCGAGCGCCTGGTGGGCAACGACGCGTCCCATGCCTGGGTATCGGTGCTGCTGCCGGACCTGCCGCCCGATGCGCGCTGGTGCGACTTCGATCCGACCAACGACCGCAGCGGCTGGGGCACACCGGGCGAGGACTATGTCGTGCTGGCCACCGGCCGCGACTATGTGGACGTGTCGCCGATACGCGGCGTCATCCATGGCGGCGCCAGCCACCGGTTGCGCGTGGGGGTGACAGTGACGCCGCTGGAGCCGGATGCGACCGGGTTGCCGCGCGCGCCGGACCCGCCGCAGGTTGGTACGCAGTCGCAGGGCCAAAACCAAAGCCAAAACCAGAGCCAGAGCCAGAGCCAGAGCCAGAACCAGAACCAGAACCAGAGCCAAGACCACAGCCAGCCTGTGCCGGGCGAATCTTTGCCCGGCCAATGACATACACTTTTAGCCCCAAAGCCGTTCGGTCAAGCCCGGCCATTGCGGGGCTGGCCCGCAAACCATGCGCGCCCGTGGCTCGGTGTGCGGGGCGGCCGCAGCGGGTTGGGCGCGACCCACTGGACCGTATTGCTTTTAGCCCGGCGTAACCACGCCCCACTCCTTTCACGGAACTGCCATGAACGTCTACGACAAACTGACTGAACTCGACATCACCCTGCCCCCGGTGGCCATTCCGGCGGCCGCCTATGTACCCTTTGTCCAGACCGGCAACCTGGTCTTCCTGAGCGGCCACATCGCCAAGAAGGACGGCAAACCGTGGGTCGGCCAGTTCGGCAGGAACATGACGACCGAGGAAGGCAAGGCGGCTGCCCGCGCGGTGGCGATCGACCTGCTGGGCACACTGCACGTGGCGGTGGGCGACCTCAACCGCGTGCGGCGCATCGTCAAGCTGATGTCGCTGGTCAATTCCACCGGTGACTTTACCGAGCAGCACCTGGTGACCAACGGCGCCAGCGAACTGATCGGCGAGGTCTTCGGCGACGCCGGCGCCCATGCGCGCAGCGCCTTTGGCGTGGCACAGATCCCGATGGGCGCCTGTGTCGAGATCGAGATGATCGCGGAGTTCGTTTGACTGTAGCCTGACGACGCGGCGGGACCTCCGCCGTTCGCACCTGTGCTGTCCTGTCCTGTCCACGGGCTGGGCCGAAAGGACGGTCAACGGCTTCAAACCAGTTGGTGTTCGACCGGCAACTTCCGTTCGGGCTGAGCTTGTAGCAGCCACTCGGGCCTTCGACCGGCTCTGGACCTGCCAAGCTCAGGGCGAACGGTTCATATCTTTGAACGCCAAGGCGTATCAGCCCCACTCAAGACGCTGCCGGCGCTTCGGCGCGCTCGCGCCTCAACCCGGCAAGCGCTGGCAGCCCTGGTCGGCGACCGACCGCATGGCCTGGGCACCGACCAGCGCCGGCGCGATTTCTGCCAGCGGTACCAGCACGAATGCACGTGTTCCCATGCGCGGATGCGGAACCACCAGCGCCGCACTGTCGATACGCGCGCTGCCGTACAGCAGCAGGTCGAGGTCCAGGGTGCGCGGGGCGTTGTGGGAGGGCCGCTGGCGCCCTGCCCGC
>JANMYG010000054.1:0-4637 GCA_031381865.1 Betaproteobacteria bacterium
CCTCGCGGCATGCGGTACCCGGCGGTGGCTCATGCTGGGGCGGTCTCCGCTGAACGCGTCGACTGCCCTGCGGTCTTGGCTCCGGCATCACAAGCGCTTCGCGCAATTGTGAGCCTCGCCGCAACGTTCGTTGTCGCCCAGCGGTCGGGCCGCGGAACTCGCTGCGTTCGCTGCGCTCTCTACGCTCAAACAGCCGCGGCCAGAATGTTGACGAAGCGCGCTGCGCGCGCCGACCCCTGGGCTGCGTTCCTCGGCGCCCCAGAAATCGCCCCCGCCGGATACCGCCTGCCGCGAGGCTGGGTCTTTGGTGTTCGGTGGTCCGGGCCCCGACAGCCAGAACGCCAGCGGCCCCCGCACGCCTTTGCAGCCTCCCGTGCGAACACCCGGCGCGACGCCTGCCGCAAGGCGCGCCAACGAGAGGTAGTTGGCGGTCGCGAATCAATGTCCGCAAGCGGCCGCAAGCAGTCGCCGAACCGGGCTTCGCGTTCCACCGGTCGCGGATCGCATGAACCAGGGCGGACCAACCAACATGAGTGAACGTGCCGCGATCACCGCCTGGCAGCGCCTGCTGCGCAACCCGCGCGTGCTGATCGGCGGCGGCGTCTGCGCCGTGCTGCTGCTGCTGGCGGTGTGCGCGCCATGGATCGCGCCGCTCGACCCGCAGGAGCAGGATCTGCTGTCGTCGTTCGAGGCGCCGACGCTGTTCGGCCTGCCTGCCGATGCCGCGCCGGAGGCCGCACGCCACTGGCTCGGCACCGACAACCTGGGCCGCGACGTCTTGTCGCGCCTGGTCTACGGCGCGCGCATCGCACTGCTGGTGGCAACCATCGCCGCCACGCTGACGGCGTTGATCGGCACCGCCCTGGGTGCGCTGGCCGGTTTTTACGGCGGGCGCCTGGACGCCCTGATCTCGCGCCTGGTGGATGTGTGGATGTCGTTTCCGCCGGTGCTGCTGGCGATCGTGCTGGTGTCGGTGCTGGGCACCGGCCTGTGGTCGGTGATCGCGGCGATCGTGATCGTCGACTGGACGCGTTTCTGCCGCGTGGTGCGCGCCGAGACGCAGGCCCAGCAGGCACTCGACTACGTCACCTCGGCGCGTATGCTGGGACTGTCGCCGCTGCGTATCCTGGCCAGCGAGATCCTGCCCAACGTGGCGCCGCTGCTGATCACGCTGGTGACGCTGGAGATGGGCGTGGCGATCGTGGTGGAGGCGATCCTGAGTTTTGTCGGGCTGTCGCTGGCCTCGGGCGAATCGACCTGGGGCGGCATGATCGGCGAGGGCCGGCTGTACGTGAACCAGGCGCCGTGGCTGATGCTGCTGCCGATGGCCGCCATGATGGCCGCCGTGCTGGGGCTCAATGCCTTGGGCGACGGGTTGCGGCGCGAACTCGACCCGGTGGTGCGCAGATGACGGCCGCCCGCGCTGCCATCGCCGCGCTGTCGCCGGACGCGGTGTCCGGGCCGGTGCTGCAGATCGACGACCTGCACCTGGAGATCCGCCAGGCCGGGCGGGTCACGCCGATCCTGCGCGGCGTGAACCTGTCGGTGGCGCCCGGACGCATCCACGCGCTGGTGGGGGAGTCGGGCGGCGGCAAGTCGATGGTCACCAAGGCCGCCACCGGGCTGCTGCCGGAGTCGGCCGTGGTCAGCCAGGGCCGCATTCTGCTCGATGGCCAGGACGTGACGCGCTGGAGTGAGCCGCGCTGGCGCAGCGTGCGCGGTCGCACCGTGAGCATGGTGCTGCAGGACCCGCTGACGGCGCTCAACCCGGTGCGCCGCATCGGCGCGCAGATGGCCGACGTGCTGCAACTGCACCAGGGCCTGCGCGGCGCCGCGGTCGTGCTCGAGAACATCCGGCTGCTCGACCAGGTACAGGTGCGCGACCCCGAGCGGGTGCTGCGCCTGTATCCGCACCAGCTCTCGGGCGGCATGCGCCAGCGTGTGGTGATCGCCATGGCCTGGGCCTGCAGGCCGCGGCTGATCATTTGCGACGAACCGACCACCGCGCTCGACGTCACGGTGCAAAAGCAGGTGCTGCGCCTGATCCACCGGCTGGCCGGCGAAGGGCAGGGCGTGCTGATGGTGACCCATGACCTGGGTGTGGTGGCCAAGTTGTGCCACAGCCTGTCGGTGATCCATGCCGGGCGCATTCTGGAGGCCGGCAGCGTCGCGCAGGTGTTCGCGCAGCCGCAACACGCCTATACCCGCGCGCTGCTGGCCGCCACGCCGCGTTTCGACCGACCCGGCCACACGCTGGTGCCGGTCGACGACGCGCTGATCGACCGGCTGGGCGCCGACGCGAGCGACTACGACCGCCAGCGTGGAGTGTCTGCATGAGCGCCGCCGGGCCGCTCCCAAGGGCGAATTCCGCAATGCGCAGCATGGAGGATGCCTGATGACCGCGCCGCTGCTGCAGGCGCGCGGCCTGTGCCTGTCGCTGCCCGACATGGCGCGCAAGCCCTTCTTCGGCGCCGCCCCGATGAAACGCATCCTGCACGACGTCAACTTCGCGCTCGACACCGGCGGCACGCTGGGCGTGATCGGCGAGTCCGGTAGCGGCAAGTCGACGCTGGCACGCGCACTCACGATGCTGCTGACGCCGAGCGCCGGCGAAGTCCTGTTCCAGGGCCGGGCGGTGGGCGGCTTCACACCGGCCGAGATGGTGGCCTACCGCACCCGCGTGCAACTGGTGTTCCAGGACCCGATGTCTTCGCTCAATCCGCGCCGGCGCGTGCGCGCCATCGTGACCCAGCCGCTGCGCGCGCTCGGCCGTCTCGCCGGCGCCGACGACGCGGCCGTGCAGGCCACGCGGTTGCTCGAGCGCGTGGGTTTGTCGCCCCGGCTGGCCGAGCGTTATCCGCATGAGTTGTCGGGTGGCCAGCGCCAACGCGTGGGTATCGCGCGCGCGCTGGCGCTGCAGCCGCTGGCGCTGATCGCCGACGAGGTGACGTCGGGGCTGGACGTGTCGGCCCAGGCGCGTATCGTTGCATTGCTGGACCAATTGCGGCGCGACAACGGCCTGGCGCTGGTGTTCATCAGCCACGACCTGTCGCTGGTGCGCAGCCTGTGCGACGCCGTGTTGATCCTGCGCAGCGGCGAGGTGGTCGAACACGGCGCGTCGGCGCGCATCTTTGCGCAGCCGCAACACGCCTACACGCGCGAGTTGCTCGACGCGATCCCGCTGCCCGAGCCCGATCCGGGCTGGCTGGAACGGGGTGTGATCGCATGAGCCGCCGGGCCGTTCCCCAGGGCGACAACGAAGTTGCGGCGCAGACTGACAACTGCGCGCAGCACTTGGCATGTGGCAGCAGATACCTCAGCGCGCAGCGCGGAAGCTGCCGCATGAGGCGGGTGATGGTTTTACTATGTCAAAGGAGGCCGTATGGCTGAAAGATCATTTGCAACCGAAGTGCAGCAACTGCGCGCGGCGGCGGGCACGGTGTTCCGTGGCGAAGGCATCCTGGCCGTCACCAAGGCGCTGCTGGAGTGTGGCGTGGGTTACGTCGCCGGTTACCAGGGCTCGCCGATTTCGCACCTGATGGACGTGCTGGCCGATGCGCAGCCGATCCTGGAGGAACTCGGCGTCCATTTCGAGCCCAGTGCCAGCGAGGCCGCCGCCGCCGCCACACTGTCGGCCTCGGTGATGTACCCGATCCGCGGCGCCGTCACCTGGAAGTCCACCGTCGGCACCAACGTCGCGTCCGACGCGCTGGCCAACCTGGCCTCGGGGGGAGTCACGGGTGGCGCGCTGATCATCATCGGCGAGGACTACGGCGAGGGCTCGTCGATCATGCAGGAGCGCAGCCATGCCTTCGCGATGAAGTCGCAGATCTGGCTGCTCGACCCGCGTCCCAACCTGCCGGCGATCGTCCAGGCCGTGCACGACGGTTTCGCGTTGTCCGAAGCCAGCCGCACGCCCGTGATGCTCGAACTGCGCGTGCGCTCCTGCCATGTACACGGCAGTTTCGTCACCAGGCCCAACCTGCGAGCGCCCTACACGCTGCGCGAGGCGCTCGAGTCGCCGCTGCGCGACACCAGCCGCATCGTGTTGCCACCCGCGAGTTACCTGCACGAACACGAGAAGGTCCTCGACCGCTGGCCGGCGGCGGTGCGTTTCATCGAGGAGCGCGGGCTCAACGAGTTCTTCGACGGCGACATCGGTGACATCGGCATCGTGATGCTGGGCGGCATGTACAACAACGTGCTGCGCGCATTGATGGCGCACGACCTGGCCGACCTCTATGGCAATTCGCGCATCCCGCTGTACGTGATGAACGTGGCGTATCCGGTGATCGAATCCGAGCTGCTCCGTTTCTGCAGCTCCAAGCAGGCGGTGCTGGTGGTCGAGGAGGGCCAGCCCGAGTACCACGAGCAGGCCATCCACACGGTGCTGGGCCGTGCCGCCGTGCGCACCGTGGTCCACGGCAAGGACATGCTGGCCAAGGCGGGCGAATACACGGTGGCGGAACTCAAGCGCGGGCTGGCGAAGTTTCTCGAACGCTACCGGCCGGCGGCGCTGGCCAAGGCGGTCGCCATCGGCATGCCGACGCGCAGGGAGCCGGCTGAAGACGCCGCCGCCACGGCGGCTGCCAGCCTGGCCGCGAGCGCCGCCATCGCGGCGGCACGCGCGCCCCAGC
>JANMYG010000515.1:0-3468 GCA_031381865.1 Betaproteobacteria bacterium
CCAGAACGGAGTTTGGCTCAGGCGGGGCCGGGTTTGGCTCAGGCTGGGCCGGGTTTGGCTCAGGCTGGGCCGGGTTTGGCTCAGGCTGGGCCGGGTTTGGCTCAGGCTGGGCCGAGTTTGGCTCAGGCCCGACGGATGGGGGCTCAACACGATCGGGCTTTGGTCGCGGGCGTGCTGGAGGGCACACCACAAGTCCAACGCCGGGCGGTTGCCAAGGCGATCACGCTGCTGGAGTCGACGCGGCCCGACCACCGTGCGCAGGCCGACCAGCTGCTGGCCGCATTGCTGCCGCACAGCGGGCAGGCGTTCCGGCTCGGCCTCAGCGGTGTTCCGGGAGTGGGCAAGTCCACCTTCATCGAAGTGCTGGGGCTGCACCTGATCGACCAGGGGCACCGGGTCGCGGTGCTCACCATCGACCCTTCCTCCGCGTTATCGGGCGGCTCGATCCTGGGCGACAAGACGCGCATGGAGAAACTGTCGGTGCACGAACGCGCCTACATCCGGCCCAGCCCGTCGGGTGGCACGCTGGGCGGCGTGGCCGAGAAGACGCGCGAGTCGATGCTGGTCTGCGAGGCCGCCGGTTACGACATCGTGATCGTCGAGACCGTCGGCGTCGGGCAGAGCGAGGTCGCGGTGGCCGGCATGACCGACATGTTCGTGTTGATGCAGTTGCCCAATGCCGGGGACGAGCTGCAGGCGATCAAGAAGGGCGTCATGGAACTGGCGGACCTGGTGGTGATCAACAAGGCCGACCTCGACGCAGCCGCGGCCACCCGTGCCCAGGCCCAGATCACGTCGTCGCTGCGCCTGCTGGGCCAGCACGGCAACCCGGCCCATGCCCAGCACCACGAGGCCGAATGGCATCCGCAGGTGCTGCAGCTCAGTGCGCTGCAGGGGCAGGGGGTGGACCGGTTCTGGGATGCGGTGCAGAACTACCGAGCCCTGCAGACCGCCAACGGCGCGCTGGCGTCGCGCCGGCGCAAACAGTCGCTGGCGTGGATGTGGGAACGCGTTGAATCCGGGTTGCGCCAGGCATTCCGGGAGGAACCCGCCGTGCGCGCACGGCTGGAGGCCATCACCGAAAGCGTGGCGCAGGGCGGCATGGTGGCTTCCAGCGCGGCGAGGGAACTGCTGGCGCTGTTTCGCCAGTCGCAGGGCCGCCCGGCCGACGCGCCGGCGCCGCCTGGAGCGGTCGCATGATGTCGGCGCAAAGCATTGCATTGATCGAGGCGTCGCCGGTCTGGCGCGTGCGCCGGGTCGAAGTTGTCGACTTGCCAGAAGGCAAGGTGCTGGTCAAGGGCCAGCGCGCAACCCGCAGTCCGTGGCCGCACCGGCTGCTCAATACGTTAGCGTGGATGGCCGGCGTGCCGTATCTCAAGGCGGTGCCGGTGCATGGTGGCGCCCGTTCCCAGGAGATCGAGGTCACGCGCCTGCGCGCCCTGGCTGCTGCCGGCTTGCCGGTGCCGCAGGTGCAGCATGTCGGCGCCGACTATTTCGTGGTGAACTACCTCGGGTCGAACGATCTTGCGCGCACCTTGCGCGAACAGGGGGCCAAGGCGTACGGCCTGTGGTTTGCGGCCATGGAGCAACTGATGCAGGTGCATGCGCAGGGCCAGTACCTGAGCCAGTGTTTCGCGCGCAACATCATCGTGTCGGAGCGCTTCGAAGGCCTGATCGACTTCGAGGACGACCCGCTCGAAGTGATGGGCCTGGTCGACGCGCAGGCGCGCGACTGGCTGATCTACCTGCAGTCCACGCTCTGGAACCTGGCGCTCGAAGAGTCGAGGCTCGACGCCGCGCTGCGCTCGGTGCTGGAGCGCGAATCGCCGGCGGTCCGGGCGACCTTGCGCCATGCCGCGGGGCGCCTGGCCTGGCTGCGCTGGTTGCCGACCAACCGCAGGGTATGGGGCAAGGATTTCGTCAGCCTGCAAGCAGTGGCTGCGGCGCTGCACCGGCAGCATTTCAACAATTGAGCGTTTGGTCAATGAAGGAGACTATCGATGCATGAAATTCTTGAACAACTCGAAGCCAAGCGCGAACAGGCGCGCATGGGCGGCGGCGAGCGGCGCGTCGAGGCGCAGCACCGCAAAGGCAAGCTGACGGCGCGTGAGCGGCTCGAACTGCTGCTCGACGAGGGTACTTTCGAGGAATGGGACATGTTTGTCGAACACCGTTGCGTCGACTTCGGCATGCAGGACCAGAAGATCCCGGGCGACGGCGTGGTCACCGGCTACGGCATGATCAACGGTCGGCTGGTGTTCGTGTTCAGCCAGGACTTCACGGTGTTCGGCGGCGCGTTGTCCGAGGCCCATGCCGAGAAGATCTGCAAGGTCATGGACCAGGCGATGAAGGTCGGCGCGCCGGTGATCGGCCTGAACGACTCCGGCGGCGCCCGCATCCAGGAAGGGGTGGCGTCGCTGGGTGGTTACGCCGACGTGTTCCAGCGCAACGTGATGGCCAGCGGCGTGGTGCCGCAGATCAGCATGATCATGGGCCCATGCGCCGGCGGCGCGGTCTATTCGCCGGCGATGACCGACTTCATCTTCATGGTGAAGGACAGTTCCTACATGTTCGTCACCGGCCCGGAGGTGGTGAAAACCGTGACCCACGAAGAGGTGACCGCGGAAGAGCTCGGCGGCGCGATCACCCACACCACGCGCAGCGGCGTGGCCGACCTGGCGTTCGAGAACGATGTCGAGGCGCTGCTGATGTTGCGCCGCCTCTACAACTACCTGCCGCTGAACAACCGCGAGAAGGCACCGGTCAGACACAGTGGCGACCCGGCCGACCGGCTGGACCTGAGCCTCGATACCCTGGTGCCGGACAACGCCAACAAGCCCTACGACATGAAGGAGCTGATCGTCAAGACGGTCGACGACGGCGACTTCTTCGAACTGCAGCCCGAATTCGCCAGGAACATCCTGATCGGCTTCGCGCGCATGAACGGCCAGACCATCGGCATCGTGGCCAACCAGCCGCTGGTGCTGGCAGGCTGCCTGGACATCAAGAGCTCGACCAAGGCGGCGCGCTTCGTGCGCTTCTGCGACGCCTTCAATATTCCGGTGGTGACCTTCGTCGACGTGCCCGGGTTCATGCCCGGTACCAGCCAGGAGTACGGCGGCATCATCAAGCACGGCGCCAAGCTGCTGTATGCCTACGCCGAATGCACCGTGCCCAAGATCACCGTGATCACCCGCAAGGCCTACGGCGGCGCTTACGACGTGATGTCTTCCAAACACCTGCGTGGCGACGTGAACTTCGCCTGGCCGAATGCCGAGATCGCGGTGATGGGCGCCAAAGGCGCGGTCGAGATCATCTTTCGCGAAGACAAGGGTGACCCGGCCAAGCTTGCCGCCAGCGAGGCCGAATACAAGGCGCGTTTCGCCAACCCGTTCGTGGCGGGCGCACGCGGCTTCATCGACGACGTGATCCTGCCGTCGGAGACGCGCAAGCGCATCTGCCGCAGCC
>JANMYG010000519.1:0-5665 GCA_031381865.1 Betaproteobacteria bacterium
AACATTCTCGTCGCGGTTGTCCGAGCGTAGAGAGCGCAGCGAACGCAGCGAGTTCCGCGACGGGGCGCAAGACCGAGCACCGCAGGGCAGTCGGCGCGTTCAGCGCACGACCGCTCCAGTAAAGCGACGACAGCGGCCCCCACACGCCTTTGCAGCCTCCCCGGAGAACACACGGCGCACCCCTTGCGGCGAGGCGCGCCAACGAAGGACAAGCGGCAGACTGCGAACGACCGCAACGGGCCGAAAGCAGACAACCAAACAGCCCGCGCGGTCCATGCACCGGCGCGGCCACGGCCGGAAGCGCAGCACACGGCAAGCCGATCGATGCCATGGCGGCGTAGCCGAAGAGACGGGATTTCCTGGTGGTTTTCATACCATGCCTTCGTTGAATGAACTTCTGAACCCGACGCCAACCGATCGCCGACCAGTCCGCTGGTCGGAACGGTCGGAACGATCGGGCAACCGCCGCGAAGAGACTGCTGCATTGCGCGCGCACGTCCTGTTACCGCATAGGGACGCGGAGTGCCATGGTCTGTGGTTGACGCACCCATGGCGGAACATGCCGTACATTTGTGGCTGACCGCATCGATCCCGGTCGGGCACCGAACCAGGTCACCGGTTTCGTGCTGTCACACCCCAACCCGCTGGAAATTGACCCATGCAAAATGCGTCGCGTTCGCCAAAGATCATGGCGACGGCCTCGCTGGCCATTGCAGGCCTGTTTTTTTCAGCGCAGGCACAGGCCCCGCTCGACATCCGCATTGCGCTGGTGATCGGCAACTCGGCCTATCCGGCGGCGCCGCTGCTCAACCCGGCCAACGACGCCCGCGCCATGGGAGACACCTTGCGCGGACTGGGTTTCACGGTGGTCGAGCTGCGCGATGCGCACAAGGCGCAGATGGCCGAGGCGATTGCCAAGGTGCGCGACGCCCTCAAGGGGAAAAAGGGCGTGGGCATGCTGTATTACGCCGGCCACGGGCTGCAACTGGACTGGCACAACTACATGGTGCCGGTCAACGCGAACCTGACCCGGGCCGCCGATGTGCCAGAGCAGACCGTGGATGTCGACTCCGTCATCGACGCCTTCAAGGCGGCGGGCAACCGCATGAACATCGTGGTGCTCGACGCCTGCCGCGACAACCCGTTCGCCGGCACGGCATCGGGCAAGGGCCTGGCGCCACTCGACGCGCCGCCGGGCACCTTCCTGGCGTTTGCCACCGCGCCGGGCAACGTCGCCGAGGACGGCGACGTGAAGAGCGGCAACGGCCTGTACACGCAGTTCCTGCTGGAAGAACTCAGGAAGCCGGTGGCGAAAATCGAAGACGTGTTCAAGCGCGTGCGTTTTCAGGTGCGGCAAAAGAGCCAGGGGCGGCAGGTACCGTGGGAGTCGACCAGCCTGGAGGACGACTTCTACTTCAACACCGGCAAGGTGGCAGCGGTCCCCAAGCCGGACGAACGCGCCAAGCAGCAGGCGTTCAATCAGGAAAAGGCCGACTGGGACCGGATCAGCGAGAGCCGCAACCCGGACGACTTCTACGCGTTCCTGCAGAAGTACCCCAATGGCACCATCAGCGAAGTGGCGCAAGCCCACCTTGAGCGGCAGCAAAAAGCACAGACCGTGGCTGTCGCCAACAAGGACGGTATCCTGCAAATGCCGGGCGCGGCGCGGTATCGCCTGGGCGACATCCACACCGTGGTTGTGAGAGACGGCTACACCGGCATTGAGAAGGATCGACGGAAAAGCACCGTCACCAAAATCACCCCGGAAACGGTCGAAATGAACAACGGCGGAGGAGTGTTCACCCTGGAAGGCGGAACGATTCGCAACCGATTTGTTGCCAATATAGACCCGCCCCGGCTCGATTTGCCCGCTGGTGAGTATGTTGTCGGCAAGAAATGGACTTATCGCGGTATCCAGACCGAACTCGATGGCAAGAAGTATTGGTCCGAAGGTGAAGTCAAGATCGTGGCACTTGAGGATGTGACGGTTCCGGCAGGCACTTTTCGCGCCTACAAGCTCGAACTCAACTCCATGCACGAGGCCGGAACCCGGGTCCGCCTGACCAGCTGGTTCGAGCCAGACTGGGGGTTTTCGATCAAGACGCTGCGTGAGATCATTCCGCGCAAGGGTCCGGCGGAGCGCGAGGTTTACGAAATGATCGGGCGCCGTCGCGGCGCTGGCTGATAGCCGCACTTGCGTGTTCCAGCGGCACGACGCGATCAGCCCGGGCGCAAGCGCGTAGTCCCGACACCCGTCACGCGGGCCGGAACATCAGCACTCGCTGCAGTTCCCTGGGCCGGCGCACCAGGTCGGCCAGCGTGAAAGACCACCCATGATGTCCACCGCCACCAACACCATCGACGTGCGCGGAGTCGTACCGCGCGAACGCCGCGCGCTGATAGTGAACCGCTTCGACGCCCTGCAACCAGGACGGTCGCTGCGGCTGGTCAACGACCACGATCCGCTGCCGCTGCAGGCCTGACTCGAACTCGAAGGCGCGGGCCGCTTCAGCTGGGACTACCTGGAAGCCGGCCCCGAAGTGTGGCGCGTGCAGATCGGCAAGGGCGCGGGCGCCAAGCGCGCCGCTGGCAGCTGCTGCTCCGGCGGCGCCTGCGGCGGGTGAGGCGGCCGGGGGCGTCGCATGACCTTTGTCGTCACCGAGTCCTGTATCCGCTGCAAGTACACCGATTGCGTCGATGTCTGTCCGACCGATGCGTTCCGCGAAGGGCCGAACTTCCTGGTGATCGACCCGGACGACTGCATCGATTGCGCCGTGTGTGTGCCGGAGTGCCCGGTGGATGCGATTTATGCCGATGAAGACGTGCCGCAGGACCAGCGCGATTTCACGCCGTTGAACGCCGAACTGGCCAAGCAGTGGAAGCCGATCACCAGCACCAAGCTGCCGCTGCCCGACGCGGAAGACTGGGCCGGCGTGAAGACCAAACGCGGCGAAATCGAACGCTGAGCCGGGTCGCTTGCGCGGCCCCATTACCGAACCCCGCTTCCCTGAAAGGAACCCTGCCCGTGCCATCGATCCAACCCCCTGCTAGCGCGCCAGCGCATGCCCACCGGTCCGCCGACGCGTTTTGCGCCTTCAAGGCCCGTGGCATCGCCGAACGCTTGCGGCGCGACGCCGAAGGCGGCGTGATCGACTTCAGCGTGCGCTGACGCGGCGCGCAATACACACATGGGTTGACCTGTGTCAGCGGATGGCGCCAGCCGCGACGCTGGTGCCGACCGGATCTGGCGCCGATGGCGTTATGGTGCTGCGACGACCATCGACCGCCGGGCACCGGCATGGCGGGGCGCCCCACACAACCAGAGCACCGCAGCCATGTACCACGGCGAAAAGTTCAACAGCATCAGCCACCTCGTCGGCGCCGGTCTGGCGGTCGTCGGCACCGCGCTGCTGCTGGTGCTGGCGGCGCGCCTGGGCGACCCCTGGAAGATCGTCAGCTTCAGCGTGTACGGCGCAATGCTGGTCACGCTCTATGCGGTCTCGACCCTCTACCACAGCCTGCGCGGGCGATCCAAGGGTCTGTGGCGCAAGCTCGACCATTGCGCGATCTACCTGCTGATCGCCGGCAGCTACACGCCGTTCGCGCTGGTTTCACTGCGCGGCGCGTGGGGCTGGTCGCTGCTGGGCATCGTGTGGGGCCTGGCCACGCTCGGCATCGTGCAGGAAGTCTGGCTGGCCAAGGGCGTGCGGGTGCTGTCGCTCGTGATCTACGTGCTGATGGGCTGGCTGGCCCTGGTGGCGGTGTCGCCGCTGCTGACCGCGTTGACGCCGCGCGGCTTCGCATGGCTGGCCGCCGGTGGCGCCTGCTACACGGTGGGCATGGTCTTTTATGCGATCGACGAAAAGCTGCGGCACGGGCACGGCGTGTGGCACCTGTTTGTCATGGGTGGCAGCACGTGCCACTTCTTCACCGTGCTGTTGTACGTGGCCTGACCGGGCGCGTGGGAGGCGAACCATCGCACCCGCGTGCGGCCCCGGATTTCCCGGCGTGCCGATTTCCCGCACGGTGGATGGGCGCCCAATGCGAAGCTCCCGAGCGACGGCAACGACCGACGGGCCACCCCAGATTCATTGGGGAATTGCAACGAGCGGCCAGCTGCAGGGCGATCGCCCATGCGACACTGCCCGACCCGACTTTCAAGACCGACCATGGAATTCTTCACCTTCGCCTGGATCAACGACCCACAGATATGGCTGTCGCTGATCACCCTGTCGGCGCTCGAAATCGTGCTCGGCATCGACAACCTGGTGTTCATCGCGATCCTCACCGGGCGTCTGCCGGAGCACCAGCGCGCGCTGGGGCGCAAGGTCGGACTGTCGCTGGCGCTCATCACCCGGCTGATGTTGCTGGCCACGCTGGCCTGGATCGTCGGCCTGACCGAACCGCTGTTCACGCTGGGGGGCAAGGGCTTCTCATGGCGCGACCTGATCCTGGTCGGTGGCGGCCTGTTCCTTCTTTACAAGGCCACCACCGAGATCCACGAGATGGTCGAGCATGACGCGGATGCCGGCGACAAGCCCGAGGGCGCCGCCGGAGTCACCTTTCGCGGCATCGTGCTGCAGATCGCCGTCATCGACATCATCTTTTCGCTCGATTCCGTCATCACCGCGGTCGGCATGGCCGACCAGCTCTGGGTCATGGTGGCGGCGGTGGTGTTCGCGATGCTGATCATGATCGTCGCCTCCAATCCGCTGGCCAATTTCGTCGCCGCGCACCCGACCGTGAAGATGCTGGCGCTGTCGTTCCTGCTGCTGATCGGCGTGCTGCTGATCGCCGACGGTTTCGGCCTGCACGTGCCCAAGGGTTATGTCTACTTCGCGCTGGCGTTCTCGGTCGCGGTGGAAACAATGAACCACTGGGTGCGGGCGCGGCGCAGGCGCCTCAAGGCCGGCTGAGCGCGATCATGGCGATTCGCGCCGGCCTTTGGCGCGCCGTACGCCCACCACGCTGGTTGGATCAGGCCGGTGCGGCGCTCGGCGCAGCGGCATAAAGGGGGAGCCCGCAAGGGCGGAGGACAGCCGCGGAGCCGAGCGCCGCGCCGGCCTGATCCCGCCCACCCCCACCCCGGACCCACCCCCACCCCAACCGATGCCAAGAACGGCATCAATGACGGCGACGCACCCTCGCCACCCGATCTTGCGCATGTCTCGCCGTATCAGGCCACCGGCCCCGCCAGTTGCTGCAATGCCGCATCGAGGGCCGCCAGGTAGACGTTGCAGTCGGCGTCCGCACCTTGCTCGCGCAGGGCCCGCAGCGCAGCTGCCAGTTCGGCGCTGCGCTCGCCGCGCCCGACGCGCGCCAGGGCGCGCCCGCGTGCCACCACGAAGTCGACCCAGGGCACTGGTTCGGTGCTGGCGTAGAGCTCCAGTTCGTGGCAATAACGCTCGGCTTCGGCCCAGTCGCCGGCGTCGAGTGACGACTCGATCGCGCAATCCGAAAAAACGAAGTGGTTGTGGCTGAGCCCACCCTGGGCCAGGCTGGCTTCACCCTTGGCCAGCGCCTGCTTGCGTTTGACCGGGTCCGGGTCGATGCGCGCGCTGATGCCATACAGCTGCGCTGCCACCAGCGGCAAGGCCCGGTCGCCGGCAATCTCGAACGCCATGCGCAGGTGTTCGCGCGCTGCCGGCAGGTCGCCGGCGCGCAC
>JANMYG010000432.1:0-1664 GCA_031381865.1 Betaproteobacteria bacterium
TGACTTCCGCTCCAGGACGCACCGCCATGAACTATCCCGACGTACAACTGCTGATCAACAACCAATGGCGCGCGGCGCGTGGCGACGCCACGCTGGCGGTGCACAACCCGGCCACCGGCGCGGTCATCGGCAGTGTCGCCCGCGCCAGCACGGCCGACCTGGACGATGCGCTGGCCGCGGCGGCCAAGGGCTTCGAGGTCTGGCGCAACACGCCAGCAGTCGAGCGCAGCAAGCTGATGCGCGCCGCCGCGCAGCTGCTGCGCGAGCGCACCGACGCGATTGCCCACCTGATGACGCTCGAGCAGGGCAAGCCGCTGGCCGAGTCCAGGGCCGAGATCATGATGGCTAGCGACATCATCGAATGGTTTGCCGAAGAGGGGCGCCGCGTGTACGGCCGCCTGGTGCCGCCGCGTGCGATGAACGTGCAGCAGATGGTTCTGAAGGAACCGGTCGGGCCGGTGGCCGCGTTCACGCCCTGGAACTTCCCGATCAACCAGGTGGTGCGAAAGATGTGCGGCGCGCTGGCCACCGGCTGCTCGATCATCGTCAAGGCGGCCGAGGAAACGCCGGCCTCGCCGGCCGAGCTGGTGCGCGCTTTCGTCGACGCGGGCGTGCCGCCAGGTGTCGTGTCGCTGGTCTACGGCGACCCGGCCGAGATCAGCAGCTACCTGATCCCGCACCCGGTGATCCGCAAGATCACCTTCACCGGCTCCACGCCGGTGGGCAAGCAACTCGCCGCGCTCGCCGGCGCGCACATGAAACGCGCCACGATGGAGCTCGGCGGTCACGCGCCGGTGATCGTGGCGGCCGACGCCAACATCGCGCATGCCGTCAAGATGATCGCCGGCGCCAAGTTCCGCAACGCCGGCCAGGTGTGTATCTCGCCGACCCGTTTTCTGGTGGAAGAGGCGGTGCGCGAAGAGTTCGTGGCCGGTTTCCTGGCCTACATGCAGACACTCAAGGTAGGGTCCGGGCTGGAGGCCGGCTCCACCATGGGCCCGCTGGCCAATCCGCGCCGGCTGGTGGCGATGCAGCAGATCACCGAGGACGCGGTGGCACGCGGGGCCACGCTGGCGATGGGCGGCGAACGCATCGGCTCGCAGGGCAACTTCTTTGCGCCCACGCTGCTGCTCGATGCGCCGCTGGACAGCTCGGTGTTCAACCACGAGCCCTTCGGCCCGATGGCGGCCGTGCGCAGCGTCCGGAACATCGACGAGGCCATCACCGAAGCCAACCGCCTGCCGTTCGGGCTGTCGGCCTACGCCTTCACCAGCAGCATCAAGACCGCGCACCAGCTCTCGGCGCGTGTGCAGACCGGCATGTTGTGGATCAACCAGCCGGCCGCGCCGTGGGCCGAGCTGCCGTTCGGCGGCGTCAAGGATTCGGGTTATGGCAGCGAGGGCGGCCCTGAAGCGCTGGAAGCCTACCTGGTGACCAAGACCGTTGCGATGATGAGCGTATGAGCGCAGCGCCGGGCCGCCCCAAGCAAGCTCGCACCGCAGTGCGCAGCACGAAGGTACGCCATTGAGCGCGCCAACGACTGCGCCGGTGTCGTTCGACGCGCTGGCGCTCAAGCCCGCCACGCTGGAGAACCTGCGCGCGCTCGGTTACCTGGAGATGACGCCGATCCAGGCCGCCACCTTGCCCGATGCGCTGCTCGGGCG